>JAUCDU010000228.1:0-4702 GCA_034674825.1 Giesbergeria sp. | reverse complement strand
AAGAAGAATCGATGAAGGACAACACCGCCGCTGTGCACTGCCAGGTGCCGGTGGAAGTCGCCAGCTTCCTGCTCAACGAAAAGCGCACCGAGATCGCCAAGATCGAACTCAAGCAGCGCATCAACGTGCTGATGGTGCCCAGCAAGGCGATGGAAACGCCCAACTACAAGCTTGAGCGCCTGAAGCACGACGACCCGCGTCTGGACCATGTGGAAGCGAGCTACCTGCTTGCCGACCAGGTCGAAGACCCCACCGCCGTGACGCGCCGCTCGCAAGAGCCGACCAACAAGCAGACACCCATCATCAAGGGCGTCTTGCCTGACGCGCCGGCGCCGCAAGCCGCGCCGCGCGCCGAAGGCGAAGTGCGCGCACCCCGCGCTGCTGCGCACCCGGCCGCCAAGCCCGTCACAGCGCCTGCTGCGCCGCTGCAGCGTGCGCCTGAGCTGGGCTTCATGAGCTGGTTGAAGAACCTGTTCGGCATGGGCGAGGCAGCGCCAGTGGTGGCGCCAGTCGCGCCACAGCCAGCGCCAGCAACCGAACGGCCAGCTCGCGAGCCACGCCGCGACGGTCGCAGTGGTGAAGGCCGCAGCCGCCGCGGCGGCAGCGGTCGCAGCGACGCTGGGCGCGAAGGCCAAGGCGAAGGTCGCGGGCGCGGACGCTCGGATCGCGGCAATGGTGAAGCACGGCCAGATTTGCGCGAAGGTCGCGAAGGCGGCGAGGCGCGTGAAGGCCAGGGTCGTGGTCGCGGCCGCGGGCGCGGCGAAGGCCGTGCCAACGGCACCGCTGCCGCCCAGCAAAGCGAAACCGCTCTGCAAGGCACTGCAGCCGGCGCGCAAGTCGCGTTGACGCAGGATGGCGAGGGCAATAACGATCGCTCAGCGCGCAACGGCGAACCCCGCCGGGAGCGCGGCGAGGCCAATGGCAACGGCAACAACAACGGTCGGCGCGAGCGCGCACCGCGCGGCGAGGGCCGCGAGCGCAGCCCGCGCAGCGCCGAGGCGAAGGCAGCACCGCACAGCGATTTTGCCGACACCGCACCGTTGGAATCCCTGCCCGACCTCGACCTGTCTGCCGGCGAAGTGGCCCATGGCACTGCCGGCGCAGACGCCGCCGAACCCCAAGGCCGCTCGCGGCGCTCGCGCGACCGCTATGGGCGTGATCGCCAACGCGGTGCACGCCAGGAAGGCGCGCCGGAGTCCGACACCGAGGCAACACCGCAGGAGAGCCAGCGCCAAAGCCAAGCACCTGCGCAAGGTGAGGAGCCGCCCGCACGGCGCAGCTACTTTGCCGCCGGCCCTGCTGCTGAAGCCACCGTTGAGGCGCCTGCAGCCCAAGCGCCGGCAGCCGCTGAGCCGTCAGTGCCGAAAGCCTCGCCCGCACCAGCGGCTCAAGAGCGGCCGCCAGCACCCGCGCCTGCCGCCCGGCCCGCGCCCGTGCAGGAAGCCGTGCAGGCACCTGCGGCGCGCGCCGAAGTGCCAGCGCCGGCAGCACCTGCCGAGCCGCCAGCGGCCAGCATGCCGCTCGTCGAAAGCTATGAGCTGCCGGTGGATGCCATGCAGGAAGTCGCGGCAAGCTCAGGCCTGCAGTGGGTAGCGACCGACGCGGCCAAGGTGGCTGCGGCCCAGGCAGCGGCCGCCGCCGAGCCAGCGCCGATCCGCGTGCCACGCGAGCGCGCACCGTTGCCCAAGCAGGACGACGCCCCGCTGGTGATGGTGGAAACGCACCGCGACCTGCGCGAGCTGCCGCTGCCGTTCGATCAAAAGCCCTGAGTGATGGGGGCTTGCCCCCACACGCCGACGCCGCTCTCGCCCCCGCGAGGCGGCGTTTTTTAATTCCGGTGAAGATAGCCCGATGCTGATACTGCTCTCCCCCGCCAAATCACTTGATTTCGAGTCCCCGCTGCCGCCGGGCCTGCCGCATACCCTGCCCGCCTTTCCCGCGCAGACGCGCGAACTGGTGGCGCTGATGCGGGACTTCTCGCCGCAGGCGCTGGCTTCGCTGATGCACATCAGCGACGCGCTGGCTGCGTTGAACGTCGGACGGTTCGCGTCCTTTCGCGCGCGCCCGAGCAGCGCCAGCGCACGCCAGGCGCTGCTGGCGTTCAACGGCGATGTGTACGACGGGCTGGAAGCCTCCAGCCTGCGCCCTGCCGACTTCGATTGGGCGCAGGAGCATCTGGCCATCCTGAGCGGCCTCTACGGCGTGCTGCGCCCGCTTGACTGGATGCAGCCCTACCGGCTGGAGATGGGCACGCGTCTGGAAACCGACCACGGCACCGGCCTGTACGCGTACTGGGGCGAACGCATTGCGCGGCACCTCGACCGCCAACTGCAGAAACAGGACGGCGAGCCCCTGCTGCTCAACCTCGCGTCGCAAGAGTATTTCAAAGCCGTGGACCGCAAGGCCCTTCGGGCACGCGTCGCCGAGTGCGTGTTTGAAGACTGGCACGGCGGCGCCTACAAGGTGATGGGCTTTCACGCCAAACGCGCGCGCGGGCGCATGGCGCGTTTTGCCATCGAGGCACGCGCCGAATCGCTGGACGCACTCAAGGATTTCGACGGCACTGGCTATGCCTATGCACCGAAGGCCTCGTCGCCAGACCGCCTGGTGTTCCGACGCAAGGCGAGCTAAGCCGGCTATGGGGTACAACCAGCATATGGGCAAGCAAGCACTTCACTCTGCTGCGGCGGTATCCGACGAAATGCGCAGCTGGATAGCGGCGCAGAGCGAGCGCCACGTCGGGCGCGAAGCGATGCGCCAGGCGCTGCTTGACGCCGGGTGGCAGGCAGCGCAAGCCGAAGCCGCCTTGCACGCGGTGCTGGACCTGCAGGGCCGCAGCGCAGCGAAGGGAGCTTTGCCGGGGCCCGAGCTCGCCGCCGCCCTGCCAGCCTTGCACGCCGGCGACCGGCAAGTGCAGGTAGCCGTGACTATGGCGCAGCCGCCGCTGGCAGTCTTTTCGCAGCTGCTGAGCGCGGACGAATGCAACGCACTGATCGAGGCGGCGCGCCCGCGCCTGGCACGCTCGCTGACGGTGGAGACGCAGACCGGTGGTGAAGAAGTCAACGCCGACCGCACCAGCGAGGGCATGTTCTTCACGCGCGGCGAGATCGAAGTCGTGCGCCAGTTGGAAGCGCGCCTGGCCGCACTGCTGCACTGGCCGTTGGACCACGGCGAAGGTTTGCAGGTGCTGCGCTACGGGCCGGGCGCCGAGTACAAGCCCCATTACGACTATTTCGATCCGGCAGAAGCCGGCACACCGGCCATGCTGCGCCGGGGAGGCCAACGCGTCGCCACCGTGGTGATGTACCTGAACACCCCTGAGGCTGGCGGTGCAACGGTGTTCCCAGACCTGCAGCTACAGGTTGCGCCACAACAGGGCAACGCCGTCTTCTTCAGCTACGACCGCGCCCATCCCGAGACCCGCACCCTGCACGGGGGCATGCCGGTTCTCGCGGGGGAAAAATGGATTGCCACCAAATGGCTGCGCGAGCAAAAATTTGAATGAAATCGGCCTCCAGCGCTTATTCAGCAAGCGCTTACAGCTATATTTTTGGTAGTACTTACATGAACACGCCTGAACAATCCCCCTTGGGCAAAGCCAGCGCCACGCCCGAGCAGTACGACAAAACCCTGCTGTTTCCCATTGCCCGCGCGGCCAAGCGCGCCGAAATCGGCGTAGGGGCCGAGCCGCGGTTTTTCGGCGCAGATCTGTGGACCGCATTCGAGCTCTCCTGGCTCAACCTGCGCGGCAAACCGCAGCTGGCGCTGGCCCACCTGACCGTGCCCTGCGAGTCGCCCAATATCATCGAGAGCAAGTCGCTCAAGCTGTATCTGGGCAGCTACGCCAATACGGCCTTTGCCAGCCCACAGGACGTTGCCACGCGCATGCGCGCCGATTTGTCCGAGGCGGCCTGGCAAGGCTCCGACCGAAGCGGAAGCGTCGGCGTGCGCCTCGTTCTGCCCGAGCAGTTCGAGCACGAACGGGTGGAAGAACTTGATGGCTTGAGCCTGGACCGCCTGGACATCGACTGCGTTCGCTACACGCCAGCGCCCGAGCTGCTGCGCGCCGCCACCGACGAGCCGCCGGTGAGCGAGGTGCTGACCAGCAACCTGCTCAAGAGCAACTGCCTGGTCACCGGTCAGCCCGACTGGGGCAGCGTGCGCATTGCCTACAGCGGCGCACAAATCGATCAGGAAGGCTTGCTGCAGTACATCGTGAGCTTTCGCAACCACCACGAATTCCATGAGCAGTGCATTGAGCGCATCTTCATGGACATCCTGACGCGCTGCCAGCCGGTCAAGCTGGAGGTCTATGGCCGCTACACACGCCGCGGCGGGCTGGACATCAACCCCTGGCGCACCAGCCACCCGATGGCGCCACCGCCCAACGTGCGCACGGCGCGGCAGTAGGCTGCACTTCGGCGCCGACCGACTTCAGAGATTCGCGCTGGGCCGCAGCAACGGTGCGGCCTTCTGAATTTGGCTTAAAAAAGCTGCGCCTGTGGCGACGGGACACCCTGTGGCGCAGCAGGCACAACGCCGAGGTCTTCCTGCCGGCACAGAGCGGCCACCCGCACGCCCAGCAGGCGAATGCGCTGCTCAAGCGGCGCTCGGCGCAGGCATTGCCCCGCTGCGCGGCGGATGGTGGCGGCATCCTGTGTGTGCAGCGCCAGGCTCTGATCGCGCGTCACCGTCGAAAAGT
>JAUCDU010000227.1:0-4706 GCA_034674825.1 Giesbergeria sp. | reverse complement strand
TACGTCCCCCAAACCACATCCGCGTCTTCCGCCGCGCTGCGCTTGAGCATGTCGAGGAAGGGCGCGACGCGCTGGCGCAGCGAAATGCGCTCTTGCCTTTCGTCCTCCCGCTCCTCGTCCTGCGTCTCGTTACTGGCTTGCGCGCGCTGCGCCAGCTCGGCTGCGTCAGGCTCTCGTTCATCGGCCGCGACAGCGGCCTCGAGGGCAGCGATGGCAGCGGGTATTTGCGCCACGGTGACGATGCCTTGCGCAGCGGGCTCTTTGCCGAGAATGCGCAGCACCTGCCGGCCCTGGGCGTCGAGCATGATCAAGTCGGCAGTGGCGCGGGATTTGAATTTGTAGAGCATGAAGCAGACCTCGAATAAAGCGCGTCGCGCGTAAAGGGGTAGTCTGATTGTGCCCCGCGCATCGGGCCGTAGGACGGATCGCCGTTCGGGCGAATCGACAGCATCTGGTGCAGCGCCATCCAGCCTTGCTCAAAGCCGAGCGCACTGCCGGCCAAATACAACCGATAGGCAAGCAGCGCGCGCTCACCTGCCTCGGGCCCGATCTGCGCGTTCAACACCGCCCGTGCCTGCGGCAGCTGGCGCTCCAGCGCATCGGACCAGGCCCAAAGCGTGCGTGCGTAGTGCGGGCGCAGGTTTTCGGTATCGACCATTTCCAGGCCGACGGCAGCGGTGTCCTGGAGCAGCTGACTCACGTGCAGCAGTTCACCGCCAGGGAAAATGTAGCGCTCGATGAACTTTCCCAGCCCGGCGCCCAGCTGCGCACTGCCCACGGCGGCGGCGGTGATGCCGTGGTTCAGCACCAGGCCACCGGGCTTGACCAATGCGTGCACGGTCTGAAAGTAGCGCCGCATCTGCGCCCGCCCGACATGCTCCAGCATGCCGACCGATGCCAGTTTGTCAAACAGCTGGTCAGGCGCAAGTTCGCGGTAGTCGCACAGCTCCATCCGCACCCGGCCGGCCAGACCCAGCTCGGCAATGCGCTGCTGCACATAGGCATGCTGGTGGCGCGAGAGCGTAATCCCCGTAGCCTGCACCCCGTAGTGCTGTGCCGCCCAGAGCAGCAAACCGCCCCAGCCGGCGCCGATGTCCAGGAAGCGCTCACCGGGCGCGAGGCGCAGCTTGCGGCAGATGTGGTCCAGTTTGGCTTCTTGCGCCGCCGCCACATCCATGCCTTCCTCACGGAAATAGGCGCAGGAATAGACCCGGCGCGGGTCCAGCCACAGCGTGTAGAAGTCGTCCGACAAGTCGTAGTGAAACTGCACATGGGCGGCGTCGCGACCGGGCGAATGCAGCCGGACCGAACGCGCCCAGGCCATCAGACGCCGCCAGGCGCTGGTTTCCTCGCGCGCCGGATCGGTGACCAGAAAGCCTGTCGCCGCCCGCATCAGCGCGCGCACATCCCCTTCCAAATCCACTTCGCCCTCTACGATGGCACGGCCGACGTCGCCCAGCCGCCCCGCCGCAAGCGCCAGCAGCGCCGTGGGGCCCCGAAAGCGCAACACCACGTCTGCGTTCGTCGCACCCAAGCGGCTGCCTCCGGGCAGTTCCAGCGCCAGCGCCACTGGCAGTCGTACCAGCCGCTCCTCCAAGCTGCTCAGCAATTGCTTCATGGTCCCGCAATGTTCGGCTGGCGGTTCGCATCCGTCAAGTCGGCTGGCGACGTGTTCGGTTGACGCTCGCCGTCACATCCCGGACGTCACAGCCAGCGAGCACGCCGCGCCGCCCTCTCCAGATTCGGTCAGAATGGCCTCGCAGCGCCGATGCAATAGCGGGCGCTGCGCATCCGGCCGCGTACCGAACCTTGTTCACCCTTTTGCTTGCCATGAGCTTCACCCAGATTTACCACAACCCCCAATGCAGCACCTCGCGCAAGGCGCTGGAGATGCTGCGTGCCAGCGGCCGCGAGCCGCAGATCGTCGAATACCTGAAGCACCCGCCCGACCGCGCTACCCTGGAGTCCCTGATTGCCGCAAGCGGCAGGCCAGCAAGCGATTTCGTGCGCCGCAAAGAGGACGCGTTCGACGAACTGAACCTGGGCGCTGAGGGCGTCACCGACGCCCAGCGCATTGCCGCGCTCGTGTCCCACCCGCGCTTGCTCGAGCGCCCTATCGTCGTGACCGAGCTGGGCACCCGTCTTGGGCGCCCGCTCGAGAGCGTGCAGGACATCTTGCCCCCGACCGCCTGACACGCCGCCTGCATGCGCCCACTGGCCCGCCACGTGCTGCTGCTGGGCTGCGGCCAGACGCTGGGTTTTGCGTCGTCGTTCTACTTGCCCGCGCTGCTCTCGAAGCCGATTGCCCGGGATACCGGCCTGCCACTGGCCTGGGTCTTCGCGGCTTTCTCGCTGGCCCTGGTGGTGTCCGCAGTGGTCGGGCCGGCTGCGGGTCGGCGCATCGATAGGCACGGCGGGCGGCGCCTGCTGATGCAAAGCAACCTGCTGTTTGCCGCTGGTCTGCTGGCGCTCGCTCTGGCCCAGACCCCTGTGGGCGTCTTCGCCGCCTGGGGTTTGCTGGGCCTCGCCATGGGGATGGGGCTGTACGAATCGGCCTTTGCCGCGTTGGTGGGGCTGCACGGCCATGGCGCACGCGGCGGCATTACCGGCATCACCTTGCTCGGCGGCTTTGCGAGCACCGTGGGCTGGCCACTGACGGCCTTGCTGGAAGCGCATTGGGGCTGGCGCGGCGCCTGCCTCGGCTGGGCAGCCTTGCACCTGCTGGTGGGCTTGCCGCTGCACGCATGGTTGCCAAAGCATGCCAAGGACAGCACCAGCGCCTCAGCCACGCTGCGGCCCACGGCACCTACGCTCGCAAGCGCCACTTCCGCAGCCAGTGCCCCGCCCGCCACCAAGCCGCCCAGGGGCGCGCGCCGCACAACGCTGTTGCTCTCTGCGGTGTTTGCCATCGTCTTGTTCGGCAGCACCGCCCTGGCCACACACCTGCCCCGGCTGCTGGAGCAGGCCGGGCTGGGACTGCCGCATGCTGTGGCCATCGCCTCCCTGGTCGGCCCGGCGCAGGTTGCGGGGCGGCTGCTTGATTTCAGCCTGATGCGCCGGCTGCCGCCCCTGCTGGCGGCCAAGCTGGCTGCGGCTGCGCACCCGCTGGGAGCGGTGTTGCTGCTGGTGCTGGGTGCCCCGGCGGCGCTGGTGTTCACGCTGCTGCACGGCGCCGGCAACGGCGTGCTGACAGTGGCCAAGGGCACGCTGCCGCTCTTGTACTTCGGTGCGACCGGCTACGGCGAGCGCCAGGGCCTGCTGATGCTGCCCGCGCGTGTCGCCCAGGCGCTGGCTCCGGTGGCGTTCGGCGCGCTGATGCAGCGCGTTGGCATCAACGCCCTGCTGCTGACGGCGGGGCTGGGCTGCATCGCCTGGTGGGCGCTGGCAGCGCTGGGGGAACCGCCGGCGCAGGAACACTCTCCGAAGCAAGCATGATGCCCTTCCCCTTTGCCTTCGCCAGATCAGCGGCACTCACGGCCTTGCTGGCCAGCGCCCTGCTGGGCGGCTGTGCTGCGCAGGGCGGCAGCAACCTGGGCTACTACTGGCAGTCGCTGCAGGGGCATGTGCACCTCATGCTCGCCGCCGATCGGCTGGACGACTGGATTGCGCGGCCCGGCACGCCGCCCGCCTTGCGCGAGCGGCTGCTGCTCGCCAAACGCGCACGCACGTTCGCGATCCACGAGCTGCACTTGCCGGACAACGCCAGCTACCGGCGCTATGCGGACCTGCAGCGCGCCAGCGCGGTCTGGAATGTCGTCGCTGCGCCGCCCGACTCACTCACGCTGCATACCTGGTGCTTTCCGGTGGTCGGTTGCGTGGGCTATCGCGGCTACTTCAGCCAGCAGGACGCGCAGGCCGAAGCCGCGCGCCTCGCCGCCACGGGCCTGGAAGTGGACGTGTACGGCGTACCCGCCTATTCCACGCTCGGCGCCATGAACTGGGCCGGCGGCGACCCCCTGCTGAACACGTTCGTGCTCTGGCCGGAAGGCGATTTCGTGCGCCTGCTGTTTCATGAACTGGCACACCAGGTGGTGTATGCCAACGGCGACACGCTGTTCAACGAATCGTTTGCCACCGCTGTGGGGCGCCTGGGCAGCGCCGGATGGCTGCGCACGCAGGCCGGGCCGGCAGCGCGCGCCGAATTTGCCGCCAGCGAGGCCAGGCGCGAGGCCTTTCGCCAGCTGACGCGCGCCACACGCGCACGGTTGACCGAAATTTATGCACAAAAAGAGGCTCTAGCGCAGTCACCACAAGCGCTGGAAGCTATGAAAAGTGAAGCAATGCAGCAGTTTCGCAGCAGCTATGCACAACTCGCGCAGAGCTGGAACCTGCCGCCCGCCCAGCGCGCCCGCTACGACGACTGGGTTGCCAGCGCCAACAACGCAAGCTTTGGCGCGCAAGCGGCCTACGACGAACTGGTGCCGGCCTTTGAGGCGTTGTTCGAGCAATCAGCACGCAACTGGCCACGGTTCTATGATGCGGTCAAAGCCCTGGCCCACCTGAGTGCCGAGCAGCGCCTGGCTGCTCTGCGCGCCTTGATGGAGCCGCCCTCCACTGCAGCGAAAGACCTCCCGCGTGCCTGACATCAAACTCCACCGAGCGCACCAGTTGGGCCTGCCTGCCGCGCGCAAGATTGCGCTGCAATGGGCCGAAAAAGCCGAGCAAAAGTTCGACATGGACTGCACCTACGAAGAGGGCGACGAGCA
>JAUCDU010000226.1:0-4707 GCA_034674825.1 Giesbergeria sp. | reverse complement strand
CTGCAAGGCAACCTGTATCTGCGCGGCAGCGGCGACCCGACGCTGGTCATGGAGCGCCTGTGGCTGCTGCTGCGCCGGGTGCAGGCGCGCGGCATCGCATCGATTGCCGGCAATATCGTGATCGATGGCTCGGCCTTCACCGACCACGAGCGCGATGCTGCCGCATTCGATGGTGAGCCGCAACGCGCCTACAACGCAGCACCCGATGCCTTGCTGGTGAACTTCAAATCGGTGGTTCTCGACTGGGCTCCTGACGTCGCTGCAGGGGTGGTACGCGTGCAGGTCTCGCCACCGCTGGCGGGCCTTGCGGTGCAGCAGGTGGTGCCGCTCGCGCCCTCCGGCACGCCCTGCGGCGACTGGCATGCTCGGCTCAAGCTGAACATGACGGAGCCCGGACGCTGGGGGTTTGACGGCAGCTATCCCGCTGCGTGCGGCGAGCGCAGTTGGGCCATTGCGCCGCCGCTGCAGCCCGAACTGTTTGCACCGCGCGCCGTTGCTGGCATGTGGCAGGCACTGGGCGGAAAGCTCGGCGGCAAGGCCGTCCTTGGCAACGTGCCGCCAGGTGTTGCGCCGCTGCTGGTGCATACCTCGGAGCCGCTGCAAGCCGCCGTGCAAAGCGTGAACAAGTTCAGCAACAACGTGATGGCGCAGCAGATCTTCCTGACCCTCGGTCTCGAGTTGGGTGGCACCGGCAGCCCTGAGGCCTCGCGCCGGGTGATGCAAGACTGGTGGCAAAGGCGCATCGGTGTGGCGCCCATGCCGGTCTTTGACAACGGCGCCGGGCTCAGCCGGGAGGCGCGCATCAGCGCGGCCGCACTGGCACGGATGCTGCAGTTAGCGTGGGGATCTCCCGTCATGCCGGAGCTTATGGCCTCGCTCCCGATTGCCGGGGTTGACGGCACGCTGCGCCGCAGCCAGCGCCGTGCTGTCGGCAGCGCCCATCTGAAGACCGGCAGCTTGCAGGGCGTGCAAGCCATCGCCGGCTATGTGCTTGGAAGCGATGGGCGTCGCTGGGTGCTGGTGGGCATCGTCAACCACGAGCGCGCAGCGGCTGCGCGGCCAGCGCTGGAGGCGCTGGTGGACTGGACCATTGAAGGCGCGACGCCTTGAAATGTTAGCGGGGGCAGGCAGGCGGCTAGCGTTTACCCGCTGGATGTAGCGGGGAGAAATGGGTACCATCGTTGAAAATAGCACGGTCGTTCTATTTTAAATCTTTGGAGTGTCAACTATGGATTTCCAGCGAAAGACGTCTTGGGTTTTGTTGGCGGTGGCGGCGACGCTTACCGCCTGCGGCGGCGGTGGATCGGATACCACGCCGGTGGCGCCGATCACCAGCGTGAAGGTCATGGGCGACAGCCTGGCCGACAGCGGCACCTTTGGGCTCAAATTCACGGTGCAAGGGACTGCGGCAACAGGCGCGGGCTCCACGCCTATCTGGCCCGAGCGCATCGCGAGCGAATACGGCGTCTCGCTCTGTCCAACGTACAGATTCACCGGAACCAGTTTCAACGCTGCGCCGGGCTGCACCAATTACGCCGTCGGTGGTGGGCGGATCAACAACTACACCGCACCGACCTCGCCGGTGTCGATCACGAAGCAAATGGGCGATGCAGGCGCTGCAGGCTTTGCTGCGGGGGATCTTGCGCTGATCGATGGCGGTGGCAATGACGCGGCAGATCTCGTAGGCGCCTACCTTTCGGCACAAAAGGACGGTGGCGTTTCCTATCAGGCCTTTCTGAAGACTCTATTGCCCGCCGCCACGGTGGACGCCGCGCTTGCTGCCGGGCCTACGGGCATGGCGCAGGTCGGGGGAGCCTACATGGCGGCGCTGGCCGACAAATTTTCTGCGTCCATTGCTGCCGACGTTCTGGGCAAGGGCGCCGAGCGTGTGGCGGTGCTGAACCTGCCGGGAATCGACAAGACACCGCGTCTTCAGCAGGTGTTGGCGGGCATCGCCGCAAGTGCCGGGCCTGCCGCAAGCGCCCAGGTTCAGGGGCTGGTCAAGGCCTGGGTGGAGGCCTTCAACGCCAGGCTCGCCGCGAACTTTGCCGGCAACAGCAAGGTCGTCGTGGTTGATTTTTACACTTCACTCAACGACCAGGTGGCCCATCCCGAGCAGTTTGGCCTGACCAACGCCAAAAGCACGGCTTGCCCGATCACCGGGGTCGGCGGCGATGGTCTTCCCGCGTACAGCTTCCCTACATGCACGGCTGCAGCGCTTTCTGCCATGACGCCTCCCGCTGGAGCGACCGGTGGCGCCGATTGGTGGAAGACCTACGCGTTCTCGGACAGTTTCCATCCCACGCCCTATGGGCATCAGTTGCTGAGCCAGTTGGTCGCCCGCTCGCTCGCGCAGGCGGGCTGGCTGTAACCACCGAACCAAGGAAATCCCATGAAAAAAGCAAATCAATGGCATTGGATGGCTGGGGCGGCGCTGCTCGCTGGCGCCCCTTTGGCGGTGCAGGCGCAAACCGCAGGCAGCTGGATGGTGCGTGGCGGGGTGACGCAAATTGCACCTTCCGTCACCAGTGGCAACCTGACATCACCGAGCTTTGCCAACACGCAGGTGGACGTGCGCTCGGCTACGCAGCTATCGGGCGGCCTGACCTACATGCTGAACGACCACTGGGCCGTGGACGTGCCACTGGCGCTGCCGTTCAAGCACGACGTAGTGGGCGCTGGTGCCATCGCCGGCGTGGGCAAGATTGGCGAGGTCAAGGCACTCCCGATCACCGTATTCGCGCAGTACCGCTTTCTGGAGCCACAGGCCAAGGTGCGACCTTACGTGGGCCTGGGCCTGACTTATGCCAAGTTTTTCAAAGAACGGGGCACCGCAGCGCTGAATGGATTGACCGGCGGAACGCCAGCCAGTCCGACCACACTGAGTGCAGAGTCGAAGTTCGGCCTGACGCCGCAAGTCGGTGTGAGCATCGCACTCAACGACCACTGGTTCGTGGATTTGGCCTACTACAAGACTTTTGTCAAAACGCGCAACACGCTCTCTACCGGCCAGCATGTTGATGTCAAGCTCAATCCGAACGTGTATGCGATCGGTATTGGCTACCGCTTCTGAGCGAAGAGAGACAACAAAAAACCGGCCTCGGCCGGTTTTTTGATGCACGCCGCACTTACCAGCGCCGACGCAGCCAGTCGTACGCGTAGTCACCCAGCTGTCGCTGCGCCGAGGGCGTTAGGTAGACGGCGTCGGCAAACAGGTAGCGTTCCGCATCCGCACCTGCGACCAGAGTTGCAGGTGTGCACAATGCCGAATTCACCTGCCCGGCGCCAATACCAATGCCAGCACCCGCGTCCACGGAAGTGCACACTGGATCGGTGACGTTGGAGCGGTTATACGCCGACGGTGCGGTATGAAAAAGATTCGTCTGGTATGCAGCGTCGACATACAACACGTTCTTGCCCAAATCGTCGAGCCCTATCAGCATGCCCTGATTGAAGCCGGAGCTTGCTCGGCTGAGCAGATCCTTGCGGTCGATGGCGGCTGCCCAGGGCGTGATGCCCAGATCGTAGATTCCAGATACCAGCACATGCGTAGCGCCCGCTTGCACAAGCCGTCGCACCTGCGCCGCAAAGAGCCTGCCATTGTCCTTTGCCTGGGCAACGTAGGCGTCTTCGCTCAAGGTGCCGGCGCGTACCGCTGCCATACCGACAATGAGGTCACTGAAGCCCGCATTGAGCACGACCAAATCGTTCGCCAAAAAGGTGTGGCTGGCCAGAAAGGCGTCAATCTGTGCAGTCACTGTGGGTGTCGTCGAATCACCCGCGGCATCGGGCGTCGCCGCAATGCGCGCATTGCCCTGTGCGTAGCTCAGGCCCCCGGCTGAAACACTGGTGAGGGACTTGCCGTAGCGATCTGCCAAGCGCTGCGTCCAGTTGCTGACGCTGCCATCGTTGACGGTATAGCGTGTGCCCTTCTGTCCGACATCGCTGTAGGCGTCGCCGAAGGCGATGAAGCGCTCGGGGGTGATGGCTGATTCGGTGCTGCTTGAGCCGCAGGCGGTGAGCAATGCTGCCCCGGAGCAGAGCGCTGCGAGCAGGCTGCGGCGCATCCAGTGTGTTGCCATGGTGTGTGTTCTCCAATAGGACTGTCGAGTTTAACGAACTGGCACGGCCTTATGCGGCGGCGCGTTGCAGGCGGTCGCGCACGCCCTCCCAGTCAGGCGACTCGGGCGGTGTTTCGACCCAGATCAGCCGCGCGCCGGCGTCGTCAAAACCGCGCAGCACGGCAAACAACTGCTGCGCTGCGGCCTCGGCGTCGTCCGGCATGCGGCGCAGCAGCACGCGGCTCGAGGCGCTCTTGAGCGGCGCGCGCGCGTACACCGCCAGGTGCGCGGCGTCGGCGCCGAGCAGGTCCAGCCCGGTTTGCAGCGCGCGCGCGTCCATCAGGCGCAGCTTGGCCTGCGGGGCGTAGTGCGACTCCAACGTGCCAGATGCGCGCGGCGCGGCCTCCGAAAGCTCATCTTTGGACCGCAGCCGCTGGCCACACGCACGCTCGATTTGCGCCCTGGTGATGGCACCTGGCCGCAGCAGTACCGGCACGCCGCGGGTGCAGTCGACGATGGTCGATTCGATGCCCACGGCGCAGGCGCCGCCATCCAGCACGAGCAAGTCTTCCCCAAGCTCGTCCTGCACATGCTGCGCGGTGGTGGGGCTGACGCGGCCAAAGCGGTTGGCGCTGGGTGCGGCCAG
>JAUCDU010000225.1:0-4729 GCA_034674825.1 Giesbergeria sp. | reverse complement strand
GTTGACCCCCGCGTCCAGCCGCGCAACTGGAGGGCCGAGCAGCTAGCCTCCTCGCCACGAACGCCGCATTCCAATGGCGGAGCAACGAAAGGACCTTTATGAGCAAACTCACCACCGCCGCCGGCGCCCCCGTTCCCGACAACCAGAACGTGATGACCGCGGGCCCGCGCGGGCCGATGCTGCTGCAAGATGTGTGGCACCTGGAAAAACTCGCACACTTTGCCCGCGAAGTGATTCCCGAGCGGCGCATGCACGCCAAGGGCTCGGGGGCCTTTGGCCATTTCACCGTTACGCACGACATCACCCGCTACAGCAAGGCCAAGATTTTCTCGGCCATTGGCAAGAAAACGCCGCTGGCCATGCGCTTTTCCACCGTGGCAGGCGAGCGCGGCGCGGCCGATGCAGAGCGCGACATTCGCGGTTTTGCCATGAAGTTCTATACCGAAGAAGGCAATTGGGACTTGGTGGGAAACAACACGCCAGTGTTCTTCATGCGCGACCCGCTCAAGTTCCCGGACCTCAACCGCGCCGTCAAGCGCGACCCACGCACCAACATGCGCAGTGCAGAAAACAACTGGGACTTTTGGACGCTTCTGCCCGAGGCGCTGCACCAGGTCACCATTTTGATGAGCGACCGCGGCATCCCCCGGTCGTACCGCCATATGCACGGCTTTGGTAGCCACACCTTCAGCCTGCTGAACGCGCAAAACGAGCGTTTCTGGGTCAAGTTCCACCTGGTTACGCAGCAAGGCATTGAAAACCTGACCGACCAGGAAGCTGCCGAGCTGGTGGGACGCGACCGTGAAAGCTCACAAGCCGACCTGCTGAACGCCATCGACAACGGCGACTTTCCGCGCTGGGACCTGAAAATTCAGGTCATGCCTGAAAAAGACGCAGCCACCTACCACCTGCACCCCTTCGATCTCACCAAGGTGTGGCCGCATGGCGATTACCCGCTCATCGACGTGGGCGTGCTGGAACTCAATCGCAACGCTGAAAACTACTTTGCGGAGATCGAGCAACTGGCGTTCAATCCGGCCAACGTCGTGCCCGGCATCAGCTTCTCGCCCGACAAGATGCTGCAGTCGCGTTTGTTCAACTACGGCGATGCGCAGCGCTACCGACTGGGTGTGAACCACCACCAGATACCGGTGAACGCCCCGCAGTGCCCGTTCCACAGCAACCACCGCGATGGCCAGATGCGCGTGGACAGCAACAACGGCGCAGAAGTGGGCTACGAGCCCAACAGCAAGGGCGCACTGCAAGAGCAACCTGATTTTTCCGAGCCGCCGCTGGCGCTCGACGGCGCGGCCGACCGCTGGGATCATCGCGTGGATGACGACTATTACTCGCAGCCCGGCAACCTGTTCCGCCTGATGACGCCAGCGCAACAGCAAGCGCTGTTTGACAACACGGCGCGCGCCGTGGGTGGTGCATCCAAAACCATCCAGGAGCGCCACATTGCGAACTGCACCCAAGCCGACCCAGCCTATGGAGCGGGCGTGGCCAAGGCGCTGGCCCTGGGTGCAACCACGCCGGCACCCAGCAAAGCGGTCTAGCACAGCAGGCGGCGACAGGCTGCCTCATAAGCATCAAAGCGCTGCGCCTTTTTGGCACTGCGCTTTTTTTCATGGCCGCGGCAATACGTATCATGGTCTCGACCTTCCCCCCATCCAAGGAGACACGCCATGACCGCCCGCTATCCCGCGCCTGACCTCAACGCCCTGCCCGACGACATCAAGGCCAAAGTTCTGGAGGTCCAGGAAAAGGCTGGCTTCATCCCCAATGTGTTTCTCGGCTTTGCCCGTCGCCCAGCCGAGTGGCGCGCCTTCTTTGCGTACCACGACGCGCTCATGGACCCGGAGAGTGCCGGCCGCAGCAGCAACCTGACCAAAGGCGATCGGGAAATGATCGTCACCACCACCAGCGCGGCCAACCAATGCCTGTACTGCGTCGTGGCCCACGGCGCCATTCTGCGCATTTACGAGAAGAAACCCTTTGTGGCCGACCAGGTAGCGGTGAACCACCGAAAAGCGGACATCAGCCCACGCCAGAGGGCCATGCTCGACTTCGCAATGAAGGTCTGCCAGCATTCGGCTGAAATCGACGACGCCGATTTCGACGCATTGCACCGGCATGGCTTTGACGACGAGGACATCTGGGACATCGCCGCCATCACCGCGTTCTTTGGCCTCTCCAACCGCATGGCCAGCTTTGCCGGAATGCAGCCCAACCCAGAGTTCTACCTCATGGGTCGCGTCCCGCGTCAGAAGTGAAACTCACCTCCGAGCGCGGTCGGCCCGATGGGTTTTGAGCAAGGCAGCAGGCCCAGGCCATTGCGCCGCTCGCGAGCCGGCATTCAACCCCGCCGCGGCTTCCCTTTTTCTGTCCGCGCGGGCGCCTTCGACAACAGCGCTGCTTGCTGCTTGGACCTGCCTGCTGCTGCAGGTGCGGCCGAAGGAGCACGTGCAGACTTCCTGCGTTCGGGCGGCGCTTCTTCCACATCACGACGAGATCGAGCGGATTTCTCTGCTTTTTTTCCGCTGCCTTTGGCATTGCCCCTGTCGCCACCGCCGCGCGGCGCAAGCGCCTCGCCTTCTTGCACCAGACGGAAATCGATGCGCCGGCCATCCAGGTCGACCCGACTGACCTGTACGCGCACACGCGAGCCCAAGGCATAGCGCATGCCGCTGCGCTCACCGCGCAGATCCTGACGCACTTCGTCGAACTTGAAATACTCGCCGCCCAGCTCGGTGATGTGGACCAGGCCTTCCACATACATGGCGTCGAGCGTGACGAAGATGCCGAAGCTTGTCACCGACGACACCACACCGCCGTACTCTTCGCCCAGGTGCTCGCGCATGTACTTGCACTTGAGCCAGGCCTCAACGTCGCGGCTGGCCTCATCGGCGCGGCGCTCGTTGGCGCTGCAGTGCAGGCCTGCTGCCTCCCAGGACTGCGTCTCCAGCAAAGCTGCTCCGGTCTCCTTCTTGCGCGGCACGGTGCCGGGCCGCGGCACGCGCGCCGCCAGGCGTTTGCTCAGCTTGGCATGCGCCTCGCCCGGGGTTGGCAGCATGGGCAGGCGGTACTTGGTGTTGCCCCGAATCGCCTTGATGACCCGGTGCACCAGCAAATCGGGGTAGCGCCGAATCGGGCTGGTGAAGTGTGTGTACGCCTCGAACGCCAGGCCAAAGTGGCCGCTGTTGATGGGCGTGTAGATGGCCTGCTGCATGGAGCGCAGCAGCATGGTGTGGATTTGCTGCGCGTCGGGCCGATCTTTGGTGGCTGCCGCAATGGCTTGGAACTCGGACGGTGCCGGGTTCTCGCTGATCGTCATGCCGACAGCCATGGCCTTCAGGTAGCTGCGCAGGATGTCTTGCTTTTCGGGTGTGGGGCCCTCGTGCACGCGGTACAGGCCGTGCTGCTTGCCCTGAGCGATGAAGTCCGCACTACAGACGTTGGCTGCCAGCATGGCCTCTTCGATCAGCTTGTGCGCGTCGTTGCGGGTGCGCGGGATGATTTTCTCGATGCGGCCGTTGTCGTCGCAGACGATCTGCGTCTCGGTCGTTTCGAAATCCACAGCTCCGCGCGCACGCCTCGCCAGCAGCAGCGCGCCGTAGGCGTCGTGCAGGTTAAGCAGATCGGGGACACGGTCCTTGCGTTTCGCGGCCTCGGGGCCGCGCGTATTCGCCAAAATCGCCGCTACCTCGGTGTAGGTGAAGCGGGCGTGGCTGAACATCACGGCTGGGTAAAACTGGTAGGCATGCACTTCACCCTTGGAGTTGATCAGCATGTCGCAGACCATGCACAGTCGCTCAACATCCGGGTTGAGCGAGCACAGCCCATTGCTGAGCTTCTCGGGCAGCAACGGAATCACGCGCCGCGGGAAGTACACGCAGGTCGCGCGGTCGTAGGCGTCGATGTCGATGGCGCTCCCGGTCTGCACGTAGTGGCTGACATCGGCAATCGCCACCAGCAGGCGCCAACCTTTGCCGCGACCTACCTTGGCTGGCTCACAGTAAACGGCGTCGTCGAAATCGCGCGCGTCTTCACCGTCGATGGTGACCAGGGGAACATCGGTCAGATCGATGCGGTTTCTCTTGTCCTCCGCGCGCACCTTGTCGGGTAGCGCGCCGGCCTCCTGCAGGCAGGCGTCGGAAAATTCATGCGGCACGCCGTACTTGCGCACGGCGATTTCAATTTCCATGCCCGGATCGTCGACCTCGCCCAGCACCTCGGTGATGCGCCCCACGGGTTGGCCGTAGAGTGCGGGTGGCTCGGTCAGTTGCACCACCACCACCTGGCCCGGCTGCGCATCGCCGAGCCCGCCCTTGGGGATGAGCACATCCTGGCCATAGCGCTTGTCTTCAGGAGCCACGATCCACACGCCGCTCTCCTGCAGCAGACGGCCAATGAGCGGCTGCGCCGGGCGCTCAACGATCTCCACCACCCGACCCTCGGGACGGCCGCGCCGGTCCTGGCGCACGATGCAGACGCGCACACGGTCTTTGTGCAACACCGCGCGCATTTCGTTTGGCGGCAGAAATATGTCCGTCAGTCCGTCGTCACGCAGGACAAATCCGTGACCATCTCTATGGCCTTGGACGGTGCCCTCAAATTCATCGGAGCCGCCATTTGCCGGCGCATTTGCACTCATTTTTTTGCTATACAATCTCGTTCTTTCCTGAAATGCCCAGGTGGCGGAATTGGTAGACGCACTAGTTTCAGG
>JAUCDU010000224.1:0-4758 GCA_034674825.1 Giesbergeria sp. | reverse complement strand
CCGTGCGGTGTTTGTTGGCGCCATCATAGTTGGCCGTGATGCTGCCGGCACCATAGTTCACGCGCTCGCCCACGCTGGCATCGCCCAGGTAGGCCAGGTGGTTCGCCTTGGCGCCGTCGGCCAACTGGCTGTTCTTCACTTCGACGAAGTTGCCTATGTGCACGTCGCGCCCGAGCTGCGCGCCGGGGCGCAAGCGGGCAAACGGGCCGACCAGCGCGCCCTCACCCACCTGCACGCCAGCCGCTTCGCCGTCGATGTGCGTGAACGGGTGAATGACCGCGCCGGCAGCGATGCGCGCGTTGGCAATGCAGCAATACGCGCCAATGCGCGCACCTTCGCCCAGCTCGACGCGCCCGGTGAAGATGCAACCGACATCAATCTCGACATCGGGCCCGCAATCGAGCTCGCCGCGCGCGCCACTGCGGGCGTCGTCGCGCAGGTCGAAACGCGCCGGGTCGGCCAGGCGTACGCCCTGCGCCATCAGTGCGTCGGCCGCGCGGGCCTGGTGGGCGCGCTCGAGCTGCGCCAGTTGCGCCGGGCTGTTGACGCCCGCGACCTGCACCGCATCGTCGATGGTGTGCGTGGTGACGGCAACGCCATCCGCCACGGCCAGTGCGACCACTTCGGTCAGGTAGTACTCGCCTTGGGCGTTCTGGTTCGACAAGCGCGGCAGCCACTGCAGCAGCAACCGCGCCGGCACCGCAAGGATGCCGCTGTAGACCTCGGTGATCGCGCGCTGGTCCGCATTCGCGTCTTTTTCTTCGACGATGCCCTGCACCCCGCCCTCCGCGCAGCGCACGATGCGCCCATAGCCCTTGGGGTCGGGCAGGCGCACCGTGAGCAGCGCCAGGGATTGATCGGCACACGCATCCACCAGCGCCTGCACCGTGGCCGCCTGCGTCAGCGGCACGTCGCCCGAGAGCACCACCACCGTGCCGTCTGCCGCAAGCAGCGGCGCGGCTTGCTGCACCGCGTGGCCGGTACCCAGCTGCGGCTCCTGGCGCGCAAACTTCAAGTCAAATTGGCCGCTAGCGCTTGCTGCGCTTGCGCAAGCAGCTTCCACTTCCATAGCACCGTGGCCGGTGATAACGATGGCACTGCGCGCGCCGAGCGCACTCGCCTGGTCCAGCACATGCTGCAGCAGCGGCCTGCCGGCCAGGCGTTGCAAAACTTTCGGAGTCCGGCTCTTCATGCGCGTGCCTTTGCCGGCCGCCATGATCACGATGTCGATGGGATTCATGCACTGCGTGGGTTGCTCCGGGCGGCGCCCGGCTTCGCGCATGATTATCCCTAGAGCAGCGGCAACAGGCGCGGCGGCTGCTCGTAGTATTCGGCGAGGCTCGCGAGGGCACGCGGGTTGCGCAGGTGCAAACGCCCGTCGACGATCTCGTGCAGGCCCAACTGCGTCAGGCGCCGCAGCGTCTTGTTGGTGTGCACCAGCGAGAGGCCAAGCGCATCCGCAATGTGCTGCTGGGTCAGCGGAAACACGATGCTGCCGCCTTGCGCCTCGCCAATACGATCCATGCGACGGTACAAATGCAGCAGCAACATGGCGATGCGCTCCATGGCATTGCGCCGGCCGGTCGTCATCAGGTTGTCGTCCACATGCCCTTCTTCGTGCGCGGCCAGCCAGGTGATGTCGTAGCCCAGGCGCGGCTGCTCGCGGTACAGATCCCACAGGCTGTCGTCCTTGAAGACGCACAGCGCGCAGTCGGTCAGCAACTCCACGCCGTGCGCGGCTTCTTCGCCAAACTGTTGTTGCAGCCCGATCAGGTCGCCTGGCAGCAGGAAGTTGAGAATTTGGCGCCGCCCGTCGGCCAGCGTCTTGTAGCGAAACGCCCAGCCGGCGTAGAGCGTGTACAGCTGCCCGCCGGTTTTGCTCTCCGTGATCAAGGTGCTGCCGGCACGCGCCTGTGTGGTGTGGCTGCGGGCGCGGTTGATGGACGCTATGGCTGCGCTGCTCAGCGGCGTAAAGGCTGCGTGGTTGCGCAAACCGCAGGCCTGGCAGTCGGGCGGGCAAGGGGGCAGCGGCGATGGGGTCATGGTGCCGGTAATTTTAGGCGCGCACTTGTATGTCTTTTCACATTGTGCAAACACAGTGCCGCGCTTACATTTTTCTTCCCCATGCCCCACCCCATGCTCTACCAGGTGCTGTACGTCAGCACACTCAGCCCCGACCAGCCTTTGAGCGTGGTGGCCGACATCGCCCACCGCGCCCGCGCGGCCAATGCCGCTTTGGGCATCACCGCCTTGCTCATTTTTGACGGCCAGCGTTTCTGCCAGATGCTGGAGGGCGACCGCAAGCCGGTGCTCGCGCTGACCGAGCGGATCCGCGCCGACACCCGGCACTCGGCGGTGGAAGTGCTGCACTTCGGCCCCCTGGCAGCGCGCCGATTCCAGGATTTTCAGTTGGCATTTACCAATGGCGATGAAGATTCGTCGTTTGCGCATCTCGAAGCGCTCGATGGCGAAGCGGCTCTGGCGGCGTTCGAATTGCAGCGCGCGGCGCTGGTTCTTTAGCTGCGGCACGCGGCATTCGCCGCCGCATTAGCACGCAGCAGCGTCAGCGCCTTGCCAGACAAAGCGCAGCTCCATGCCACGTGCCGCTTCGATCACCGCGCGGGTGCCGGCAGGAACGGGCAGCGACTGGCCAGCATGCACAAACATGTCACCAGCGCGAATGTCGCCGCAGCCGACGCTGTCCAGTGCGCCCGCACCCAGTGTGACCCATGCACAACCCGAATCGATGCGCAGCACCTGGGCGCGCCGCGCCCTGAGGGTGAGTACCCCGCCGGGGTGCAAGCGCTCCAGCGCAACCGTGCCAGCGGCAAACGGTGGCTCAGCCGGTACAAACAATGGCGATACGGAAACCGAAGACATGGAAACCTCCTGACAAAACCGGTGCAATGGCTGCTATCGTCGGGCTGCGGGAACGGAACGTCCAATGAAAACGCACGCCGCCATTGATGCTGCCTCCGCATCAATAAAATACGGCCCCATGGCCACCGAAGCACCCGCACCTGCCTCCCGCCCGCCGCCGCGCTCACGTCCCGTGGGGCTGGGGCATTGGCGCGCCTTTCTTGCGGTAGCCGAACACCGCAACTTCCGCGCTGCGGCCGAATCGCTCTCGCTCACACAGTCGGCGGTGAGTCGGCAGATTCAGGCGCTGGAGGACGACGTCGGCCTGGCGCTGTTCCTGCGCCACACGCGGGCGGTGGAGCTCACCGGCGCCGGCGCGCAGTTGCTCGGCAGTTGCGCCGACGCCATAGGGCGCATCGATGCGGCCGTGCGCCAGGTGCGCCAGAACGCGGGGCGCAAAAGCGTGGCCGTTTCAACCTGGGCCAGTTTTGCCTCGATGTGGCTGATCCCGCGCATGGAACACTTCCAGCGCGAGCACCCGGACATCGACATCCGCATTGACGCCAGCGACCTGACCATAGACCTGGAAACTGCGGACGTTGACCTGGCGCTGCGCTACGGGCGGCCCGGCCACCGCATGGAAGGTGGCAAGCGCTTGTTTGGCGAGCAACTCGCCGTGGTCGCCAGCCCCTGGCTGCTGAACGCCAACGGGAGGCCGCAGACGCCGGCCGATCTGGCCCGCTTCACGCTGATCGAGGCGGGCGACGTGCACCGCAACAACGAATGGTGGAGCTGGCGGCGCTGGTTCGACGAGCAGGCTTGCGCCCAGGTTCTGCCCAAGCGCTGGCTGTACTTCAACTACGCCAACCAGATCGTGCAGGCGGCGCTGGCCGGCCAGGGCCTGGCGCTGGCGCGCATGCCGCTGATTGCCGACGCGCTGGCGTCGGGCGATTTGGTCGAGGTGATGCCGGGCCACCGGCTCGATTCACCACTGGCCTACTGGCTGCTGATCGGCCCACGCAGCGGCCAGCGGCCCGAAATCCAGGCGTTTTGCGCCTGGCTGGGGCTGGAAGCCGAGAGCACCCGCCGCGCGATTGGCGACGTGCCCGACCCGGACTCCTTCGCTTACCCCGACTGACGCTATTGATTCAATAGCTACTAACGCTTACCAGATAAGCGCTGGAGGCCATTTTCATTCGAAATTAGGGCTGGCTTCAGGCAAGCAGCACGCGCGCAAACTTGCGCTTGCCCACCTGCACCACGTAGCTCCCGGCCGCCAGCTTGAGCCCCTTGTCGGACACTGCGGCGCCATCAACCCGCACGCCGCCGCCGTCGATCAGCCGGTTGGCCTCGCTCGACGAAGGTGCCAGATTGGCCTGCTTGAGCAAAGCGCCGATGCCCAGCGGCGCGCCGGCGAGCTGCACCTCGGGGATGTCGTCGGGCACGCCGCCCTTGCTGCGGTTGGTGAAATCCTGCTCGGCCGCATCGGCTGCCGCGGCGCTGTGAAAGCGCGTGGTGATCTCCTTGGCGAGCAGCACCTTGGCGTCCTTGGGGTTGCGCCCGCCTTCCACCTCGGCCTTGAGCTGGGCGATCTCGGCCAGCGAGCGGAACGACAACAGCGTGAACCAGCGCCACATCAGCGTGTCGGAAATCGACAGCACCTTGGCAAACATGGTGTTGGCCGGCTCGCTGATGCCGATGTAGTTGTTCTTGCTCTTGCTCATTTTCTCGACACCGTCGAGCCCTTCGAGCAGGGGCATGGTCAGGATGCACTGCGGCTCCTGGCCGTATTCCTGCTGCAGGTGCCGGCCCATCAGCAGGTTGAACTTCTGATCCGTGCCGCCGAGCTCCAGGTCACTCTTCAAGGCCACCGAGTCGTAGCCCTGCATCAGCGGGTAC
>JAUCDU010000223.1:0-4826 GCA_034674825.1 Giesbergeria sp. | reverse complement strand
ACCATGTTGTCGCGCAGGTAGTCGAACCCGTACTCGTTGTTCGTGCCGTAGGTGATGTCCGATCGGTACGCTGCCTGCTTCTCCTCGCGGGGCATGTTGGGCAGGTTGATGCCGACACTGAGGCCAAGAAAGTTGTACAGCCGCGCCATCCACTGGGCGTCGCGGTTGGCAAGGTAGTCGTTGACCGTCACGACGTGCACGCCTTCGCCCGACAGCGCATTGAGGTACACGGGCAGCGTAGCGGTGAGCGTCTTGCCCTCACCTGTGCGCATTTCTGCAATCTTGCCGTCGTGCAGCGCCATGCCGCCGACAAGCTGGACGTCGAAATGGCGCATCTTCATGACGCGCTTGGAGCCCTCTCGCACCACTGCGAAGGCTTCGGGCAAGAGCGCGTCCAGATGCTCTCCACCGGCCACGCGCTGTTTGAATTCGTCTGTTTTGGCGCGCAGCGCCTCGTCGCTCAGTGCTTCGTATGTCGGCTCCAATGCGTTGATGCGCGCGACGGTTTTGCGGTACTGCTTGAGCAGGCGGTCGTTGCGACTGCCGAAAATTTTGGTGAGAAAGTTGGTGGCCATCAGACATAGACATCCCGCCGCGCCCCTTGGCGCGCGAGACATCCGCAATCCCTGTGAAGAAGTGGGTCAAATGAGGCCGAATGCGGAAACTGCAAGCACAACATGCACCCCGGGCGCTCGGACCCAAAACCCTGGATTTTACCTGCGTGCTACAGGCCGGGCGACAGATGTCTCTGCTACGGGGCTGCTCGAAGACTTCTGGGCGCGCGTCGCAGCATCGCCAGCGGCCAAAAATTTGCGGGGGTCTTGCCAGACACCCTGAACCCAGACTTCGAAATGCAGATGCGGTCCGGTCGAACGCCCTGTGGTTCCCACCTCAGCGATTTTCTGGCCACGCCGTACCAGATCGCCCCGCTTGACCACAACGCGCGACGCATGGGCATAGCGGGTAATGACATTGTTGCCATGATCGATCTCGACCATGTTGCCGTAGGCGGGATGAAACTCCTGCGTCACCACGACGCCACCCGCCGCAGCCAGAATGTCCGAGCCTGTGGCAGCGGGAAAGTCCAGCCCGGTGTGCATTGCAGATCGCCCAGTAAGCGGATCAATGCGCCAGCCAAATCCGGAGCCCACGACGTGGCCGGGAACAGGTGGCTGAGTGGGAATCATATGAGTGCTCAGCAACTGGTCCAGCAGACGCGACTCCAGCACCGTCATCAGGTCGACGCGTTTGCCGCTGGCATCTTCCAGTGCGTCGAGCGTGCGCTGAAGCTCCTCCATGCTCAGTGGGCGGCTGGCGACAAGAGCCCCGCCCTGTCCCGGTGCAGAACCGGGTTTGTCGCCGGTAGGCGCAGGCAAGGGAATGCCGGCCAAGCCAGACAGGCGGTCGCTGAGAGACTCCAACTGCACCATGCGCGCCTGCATTTCGCCGACTTTGCGCGCCATGGCATCGAGGTTCTGCCGCATGAAACGGTCGCGCTGCGCGTTGTCGTCCTTGACCACCACGCGCACCAGGTCGCCTACCACCGGCCAGCCATCGCGCGCGCCCTTGAGGAACACGAGGTGGTAGAGACCTGCCGAAATTGCCGCAAGCAACAGAGACAGCGCCAAACCGACGAGCACCAGGCGTGGTCCAGAGAGCGTCAGCGCCTGACTGCGTGCCAAACGCGTGTCCATGATAATGATCTGCATCTGTCCCTTCTTCGTGTCCTCAATCGCCCTATGCACCGTCGCCACCACGCCGTAAGCCTTCAACAGGCAGCCGACGAGGCGCCCGTGCTGGCGCAGCTCTCAGCTCTGACGCGTGATTCCAGCGCGCGCCTGCGCGCCATTGAACATCTCATCCCTGCTGCGTTGCGCCCGGCGCTGCAGGCCGGCCCCATTGACGGAACCCGCTGGTGCCTGCTGGTCCAGGGAAGCGCAGCTGCCGCAAAATTGCGCCAACTGCTGCCCGCGCTCGAGGCCCATTTGCGCAGCGAGGGCTGGGAGATTAGCGCGATTCGCCTAAAAGTCCAAACTTGAATCCCTAGATTTCGATCGCATGCAGCCTCAGCGACTGCGCAGTGCCCGGCTGAGCAACAATACCGGAACCAGCCCCACCAACACCAGGGCGAGCGAGGGGAGCGCGGCTTCCCCCAGCCGTTCATCGCGCGCAAGTTGGTAGGCCACTACCGCCAGGGTGTCGCTGTTGAAGGGCCGCAGCACCATGGTTGCGGGCAATTCCTTCATGACGTCAACAAACACCAGCAGCCCCCCGGCAGCAGCGGCGCGTCGGAGCAATGGCCAATGCACTTCCCGCGCCAGGCGCACAGGGCCAGCCCCCAACAGCCGCGCGCTCTCGTCCAGGCTTGCGGGTAGGCGGGCATAGCCACTCTCCACGCTTTGCAGAGCAACGGCGGAGAAACGCACCAGATAGGCCCAGACAATCCCGACCGCCGTCGTCGTCACGAGTGCCGTCAAACCCAATTGTGGAAACTGCTGCTGCATCCACCCCACCGGCAGCAATACCCCCACGACGATGACCGCCCCCGGCACAGCGTAGCCCACGCCAACCAGCCGAACCACCGCACGCACGGGGCCTTGCGGACGCCGACGCAGGGCAAATCCCAGCGCCAGCGCCACGACAAGCGCCAAGGCAGCCGTGATACCGCCGAGCCGTACGCTGTTCCACGCCCACTCCAGAAAGCGTTGCCAGGGCAAAACCGACCAGTCTGCGGCCAGAGGGCGCAGCATGAAAGCGACGGGCGCAGCGAATCCGAGGAGAATCGGCAGCGCGCATGCCAGCCAGGCGATCGTGGCGGCACGGCCAGTCAACAAGGTGGGCGCTGAGGCGGCACCTCCGCCGGCCGCGCGGGTACTAAAGCGCAAGCGCCTTTGAGAACGCCGCTCCAGCCACAGCAATACCAACACGAGCCCAAGCAGCATGGTTGAGAGCTGTGCCGCCACCCGCTGGTCGTCCATCGACAGCCAGGCTTTGATGATGGCGGTGCTGAAAGTCTGTATGCCGAAATAGCTCGTCACACCAAAATCAGCCAAGGTCTCCATCAGCGCCAACGCGACCCCGGCCGCCACCGCAGGGCGAGCAAGCGGCAGTGCAACGGTCGCAATGCGCCGCCGCAACGGCGCGCCCAACATGCGCGCAGCTTCCATCAACTGCGGTATGCGGTCGGTCAGCGCGGTGCGTGCCAACAGGTACACATAAGGATAAAGCGACACGACAAACACCAGCACCGCGCCGCCCAGGCTGCGCACTTCTGGCAACAGCCGCCCTTCAAGTCCAAACGCGGCGCGCGCAGAGGTCTGCAAAGGGCCGCTGAACTGCAAAAAATCCGTGTATGCGTAGGCCGTGACATAGGCCGGCATGGCCAATGGCAGCAGCAGCAGCCACTCGAAGCTGCGTCGCCCTGGAAAGTCGAACAGCGTGACCGCGACCGCAGCAGCCGTCCCGACAACCGCCGTGCCAATCCCCACGCCCAGCGCGAGCCAGAGCGTCGTCCACAGGTAGCCGGGAAGCACCGTCTGCGCCATCGCCTTGAGGACGGGCAGAGGCGCGGTGGATGCAGTTCCTGGAAGCCAGGCGCCCAGCAAGGCAAGCACCGGCAGGCTGAGCACGCCGGCGATGAGGAGCAGGGGAAGTTGGCGCAGTGCCGAGCGAAAAAGGGACAAGATGGGGAACCGGGAGAGCGGGCGCTTCAGGGCACGGACGATGCAAATGAGAATTTTACGCATTCACAACCCTAAAATGTGCCCATGTTCCTGCAACTGTCGAATTTGGACGTGCGCTACTCCGGGCAAAGCGCCCCGGCGGTGAACGGCGTCAGCCTGGGGCTACCCGCTGGTAGCATCGGTGTGCTGATCGGGCCTTCAGGTTGTGGCAAGACCACGCTGTTGCGCGCTGTGGCCGGACTTGCGCCTGCCGAGCGCGGCGAGGTGCGCTTGGCGGGCGAATGCGTCAGTTGCCCGGGCCACAACGTGCCGCCCGAGGAGCGGCGCATTGGCATGGTGTTCCAGGATTACGCCCTGTTCCCCCATCTCGATGTAGGCCGCAACATTGCGTTTGGCTTGCAGGGGATGGAACGCCGTGCGCAGGCGCAGCGCATCGGCGAAGTCCTGGAACTCGTTGGCCTGCCCGGCAACCAGGGGCGCTACCCGCACGAACTCTCTGGTGGCCAACAGCAACGTGTGGCGCTGGCACGTGCCTTGGCCCCCCGGCCGAAGCTGATGCTGTTGGACGAACCTTTTTCCAACCTTGATGTGGAGTTGCGCGAGCGCCTGGCGCACGAGATGCGAGGCATCCTGAAGGCCGCTGGCGCAACGGCACTGTTTGTCACGCACGACCAGCTTGAAGCCTTTGCGATTGGCGATCTGATCGGCGTCATGCAAGACGGCCACCTTGAGCAATGGGACGATGCGTACACGCTCTACCACCGCCCGGCAACCCGCTTTGTCGCCAATTTCATCGGCCACGGCGTCTTCATACCGGCGTCTCTGGAACAAGGCCACAGCGGTGTCGCGGTGCATACAGCGCTGGGAACTCTGCAAAATCTGAGCGACTGCCCGCTGCCATCGCACTACGCAGACAGCCAATGCGACGTGCTATTGCGTGCCGATGACATCGTGCACGACGACGCTTCGCCGGTGAAGGCGCGCGTACTGCGCAAAGCTTTTAGAGGCTCCGAATTTCTGTACACGTTGCAGATGCAAGGCGGACTGCAGTTGCAAGCCCATGTGCCCAGACACCACGATCATGCAGTTGGGGAGTGGATAGGCGTGCGAGTGCAGGCCGACAACATCGTCACCTTCGCACTC
>JAUCDU010000222.1:0-4868 GCA_034674825.1 Giesbergeria sp. | reverse complement strand
CAGCCTGGGCAGCCGCTGATCTCACGTTTGGTTTACTTCGCAGGAGCTGCAGCGTCTGCGGCGGCCTTGTCGGCAGCGGCCTTGGCGGCGGCTTCTGCGTCACCAGCAGACGCCTCACCAGCGGCAGGCGTAGCTGTGCCGCCAAACACTGCACCGGCAGGCGCAGCCGCGTCCGAAGCCGGAGCAGCAGGTTCAGCAGCAGGCGGCGTGACCACGACGGGTGCTTCGGCAGGAGCCGGTGCTGGCGCAGGAGCTGGCTCTTCCTTCTTGCCGCAAGCGGCAAGGGCGGCGGCGGCAATCAGGGAAGCGATCAAAAAAGACTTGTTCATTCCAATTCTCCTCAAGGACAGTTATATAAAAAACGACAAAACGTCCAGCCTCTTGCAGCCCGGCTACGCTTTGGAAGACTCTTGCGACCACGCAATCAGTGACTCAAGCGCGATTATAGAGAGGGTTTGTCAATCGTGGTTTACACGAATTGACACATGCTGATTCTTTTTATCTTGTCGCAAATCGGCCAAACAAAGTTCGACTATCTGCTGAGCATGCACCCAGCGTCAACGAAGCAGTCAGAAGAACGGTTGACAGCTGCGTCGCTTGCCAGCTTCGGGGGATTTCAAGCAGCGACAGGCATCCGGCTCAGAGCACCGCGTCCGCAGCGCGCCGCCAGCTACAAACCCAGGGTACTGGCCGGAAATCCGATGCTGCTTTTGGTTTGAATCCACTCGCCCAGCAGTTCACGGGCGGCAACGCGCCGTCCGGGCTCGGCGCCTGCAACGCCAATGGAGCGCAGTGGATCGAGGCGGTGCATGACCCAGTGCGGCGACCAGATCATGCTTGGCAAATCGAGTGCATCGGCCCCTGGGCTGACGCGACAGTGGACGATGTGGTCCCAAGTGGAGCGCCAGCGCACAAACCGTGCGTGCCGGCGCACCACCTCATCGTAACTTTTGGCAAGCATGGTGAACTGCCTGCCGCCGCGCGCCCACACATCAAGCGATTCGATCACCGCGCGCTCACCCAGCGGCCAATCGGAAAAGCTTGCGTCGCTCAATATGATTTCATGCCAACCCGCCTGTGCAGCCAGGCTCAAGGCATCGCGCACCAGTTGCGCGAAGTCGCTGCGTCCCTCAAAGCGCCCGTCCAGCAGTGCTCGGGGTGCTTGCGGCTCTGGATGCTCCATCGTCTCACCTCCTTTGGGGTTTGCCGTGCGAGGCTTGCGCTGCCCACGCGCTGCGCGAGTGGCCATCATCGCGCCTTTCCTCACACGCGGTGCAACATGCCACCGAGGCGCGGTGCGGTGCTTGCAAAATCGCAGCTTTGTTGACTCCTGTGCAACAAGGCCCACTGGATGCGAGAATTGTCCTATGGAAATCACAGAACATTGCGTTGTCGCCCTGACCTGGGTACTGAAAGACACCTTGGGCGAAGAGCTCGACGTCCTTGAGGAGCCGGTCGAGTTTTTGGTGGGCGGGAACGATCTTTTGGCACGCGTTGAAGAGGCCCTACAAGGCCACGTGGTGGGCGCCAAACTCGATCTGCACCTCGAACCCGAGGAGGCCTTTGGCGATTTTGATGAGGAGCTGCTCTTCCTCGAGCCCTTGGCCCTGTTCCCCAAAGGTACCGAGGAAGGCATGAGCTTCGAGGGCACTGCGCTTCCAGAAGGCGTCAGCGAAGAGGCACGCCGAGAGGGCCTTTATACGGTCTCCCAGATTTACCCGGAGCACGTGGTTCTCGACGGCAACCATCCTCTTGCAGGCATTGCCCTGCGTCTGCATCTGGAGGTGTGCGCGATTCGCGCCGCTACGGACGATGAGCGCGAGCGCGGCAGTGCTGGCACCGGGTTTTTCCGCGTGCAACCGCAGGCGCCCGGGAGCAGCACCCTCCACTAAAGCGCAGCGTCAATAGCGTGCGATCTGGCCGTTTGTAATGCGAACCCGGTCGCCAACGCGCAGGTCTCCAGGGGAGCTGACGTCGTAGTCGCGGTGTCCGCCTTGGTCCAGGCCGATCACAATGCGGTAGCCTGCAGCGCCGCGATCGTCGTTGTTGCGGGCCTCAATGGCATTGCCCGCCAGGGCGCCGCCCACGATACCCACTCCAGTGGCAGCCGTGCGACCGCTGCCACCGCCGACCTGGTTGCCAAGAATGCCGCCTACGACCGCTCCAATGACTGCGCCGGCTCCGGATGTCTGACCTGAACGTTGTCCTTGCAAGGGATAAATGTTGTTCACACGACCGTACTCGGTGCCTCTGGCTGGCGCCGAATACGCCCCTTGGCGATAGCCGTCATTGGGGTACTGCTGGCGCGGCGCAGCGCAAGCAACCAAGCTGGCAGCAAGAATGGCCGTGGCCGTCACCAGGCCGGTCCGTCGAAAAGTCAAAGCGTTCATGTGGGGCTCCTGAAATGGCTGGACGTTTATGCGGGGAGCAAAAAACGAACTAGCGCCTATTAAATGACGTGCTGCCCTGGTGCGCTGCAGGGCGCGAAGTCTGCCCGATGTGGGCGCACGCGCCGGGCCTTCGTAGTCGCAGGACTACGCCATCCACAACCGCCCCCGCACAGCTTTGCCCTGCAGCTCTTAATGCTTGCCGGTCGAGCCATAGCCACGCGCACCACGCGCGCTTGGCACAAACGCTTTGACCACCGTGAACTGCGCCTGCACCACTGGTACCAGCACCAGCTGCGCCAGACGCTCCATGGGGGCGATGGTGAAGCTTTCGGCGCTGCGGTTCCAGGCGCTGACCATCAGTTCGCCCTGGTAGTCGCTGTCGATCAGGCCCACCAGGTTGCCCAGCACAATGCCGTGCTTGTGGCCCAGCCCGGAGCGCGGCAGGATGAGCGCCGCATAACCCGGGTCTGCCACATGAATGGCCAGCCCCGTGCGCACCAGTTCGCACGCGCCGGGCGCGAGCGTCAGCGGCGCGTCCAGGCAGGCGCGCAAATCAAGGCCGGCGCTGCCTGGCGTGGCGTACGCAGGCAGGCTGTCGGCCATGCGTGGGTCGAGAATCTTGAGGTCAACGTTCATTTGCGTCTGGCAGGCGTGGCCTTTTGCTGTGCCAGCGCTTGCAACTGTTGCTGCAGCGATGAAAGTGATGCTGCAACGGGAACGCCCGGCTTGCGCATGACCCCCAGGGCCCGCTTCCAGCGGCCCACGACCCACCATGCCAGCATCGCTGCGGCAACCCCAACGGCAGAGCCCAGGCCTGCCAATGCAAGCACTGCCACTTGAATTACCACCACCAGGAACAGGCCCACTTGCACGAGGCTGAGCACGCCCGCAACAGGGGCCTTCAGCGCCTGGAGGTCCGGCAGATTGGCGGGCGCGCCTGCTGCAGCGTTGGGTTTGAACCTTTGCATGGTTTCTGTCAGATGGGGCACGCGCCCTGGCTCCTCCGGCAGCCGCACGGCCTGCAGGGCGGTCAGGCGCTCCAGGTAGCGGGCGAAATCCCCATCGCTGGGCGTGTCCCACTCGGGGTGCAGTGCTTGTGTCGCGGGAAGTTGTTTCATGACCTGACCCCTTCACGCAGCCGGGCGGCTATTTCTGCTACCAAACGTTGTGCCAGCACCGTTTTGCTGGCGCGTGCAATCGCTGTGTGGCCCTGGGCATCCACCAGCAGCAGTTCGTTGTCGTCCGCGCCAAACGTGGTCGGGCCAATGTTGCCCACCAGCAGAGGCACGCCTTTGCGCGTGCGCTTGGCGGTAGCGTGCGCGAGCAGGTCGTGGCTTTCGGCGGCAAAGCCCACGCAGTACAGCGCGCCGCTACGCGCGCGTTCCGACTGCGCCACAGTGGCAAGAATGTCGGGGTTTTCGGAAAATCCGAGCGTCGGCGCCGCGCCGCTGCCGTCCTTCTTGATTTTCTCTTGCGCCGCGCTGGCGGGGCGCCAGTCGGCCACTGCGGCAGTGGCTATGAAAATAGAAGCATTCTGCGCCAGCGGCAGCACCGCGTCGTACATATTCTGAGCAGACACCACATCGACGCGCCGCACGCCGCGCGGCGTCGGCAAGGCCACTGGCCCGGCCACCAGCGTCACCTCAGCGCCGGCAGCGTGGGCAGCGCGGGCGATGGCAAAGCCCATCTTGCCGCTGGAATGGTTGGTGATGCCGCGCACCGGGTCGATGGCTTCAAAGGTTGGCCCGGCTGTGACCAACACCTTTTTCCCCGCCAAGAGCTTGGGCTGAAAAAAAGCGCCCACGTCTTCCAGCAGCTCGTGCGGCTCGAGCATTCGGCCATCGCCGGTTTCGCCGCAGGCCTGGTCACCGCTGCCCACGCCCAGCACCACGGCGCCGTCCTGCACCACCTGCGCCAGATTTCGCTGCGTGGCCGGGTGCGCCCACATCTCGCGGTTCATGGCGGGGGCCAGCAGCAGAGGCACGCGCCCCACCGGCCTTGCGAGGCACATCAGCGCCAGCAGATCGTCCGCACCGCCATGCGCCAGCTTCACGAAAAAATCGGCACTGCAAGGCGCAACCACGATGGCGTCGGCCTCGCGGCTCAAGTTGATGTGCGCCATGTTGTTGTCCGCGCGCGCATCCCACTGCGAGGTGTACACGGGCCGGTTGCTGAGCGCCTGCATGGTCACTGGGGTGATGAACTGCTCGGCCGCCTGCGTCATCACCACCTGCACGGTGGCACCCGCTTTCACCAGGGCGCGGCAAAACTCGGCTGCCTTGTAGCAAGCGATGCCGCCAGTGAGTCCAAGGACGATGTGTTTGCCAGCCAATTCGGTCATATTGGCAATGTAGCAGAGGGGCTCGCAATGGCCGCTGTCCGGGGGCAGGTGCCTATAATTGCAATTTCCCACCACCTAGAAACGACATGACCAAATTCGTCTTCGTCACCGGCGGTGTGGTGTCTTCCCTGGGCAAG
>JAUCDU010000221.1:0-4910 GCA_034674825.1 Giesbergeria sp. | reverse complement strand
CAGCGGCGCGGCCGAGACCGTGCCGTACTTCATGGTGACCAACCTGGCGCGCACCCTGGGCGAGCTGAAAGAACGCAACATCTGGATCATCGGCACCAGCGACGACGCACCACGCACGCTCTACCAGGCCGACCTCAAAGTCCCGGTGGCGCTGGTACTCGGCGCCGAGGGCGCGGGCATGCGCCAGCTCACGCGCAAGACCTGCGACGAGCTGGTGAGCATTCCGATGCACGGCGCGGTGGAGAGCCTGAACGTCTCCGTCGCCAGCGGCGTTTGCCTGTACGAGGCGCTGCGCCAACGCACCTGACCCCATCGCCTGCGCTTCGAAGCGCTGTCTGCATTCCCATGCCGGCTGCCCATGCAGGGCAGTGGCCTGTCACCGAACCCACCTCATGAAATCACTTGTCCGTCTGTTTTTTAGATCCCTGCGCACCGTGCTGGGCCCCGTCATGCTGCTCAAGGAAGCTCTCACGCGGCCGAAAGGCGTCGTGCGTAGCCGTGCCGAGCAGGCGGCGGTCGACGACGCTTGCCGCGGGCTGGCGCTCTACCAGTTCAAGACCTGTCCGTTCTGTATCAAGGTGCGACAGGAGATGCGGCGCCTGTCGCTCGACATTGCCAAGGTGGACGCGCAGCACCCCGGCCCGGCCCGCACCGAGCTTGGCCAGAGCGGCGGCCAGACCAAGGTGCCTTGTCTGAAGATCACCGACGCTTCGGGCGCAAGCCGCTGGCTCTACGATTCCGAAAAAATCATTGCATACCTGCGCAGCCGTTTTGCGCCGAGCTGAACTGTGCGCCGCCGCGTTGGCGCCTGTGAGACAGCCGCCATCAGGCCCGGTCGCCGACACTTTGGGCCTGTGGGCCGACTTTCGGCAAGTTTTTGAGAGGGCGATGCGGTGACAGAAGCAGAACAGATCCCGGCGGGTTTCAGCGCCATCGAGGCGGGCGGCCCCTTCATGGAGCACAACGGACCGCTGTATGTGCTGCACCAGGGTGATGTGGTGAAGTTTGGCTTTCGGGTCGAGCAGCGCCACGTCAACCCGATGAACAACCTGCACGGCGGCATGATGGCCAGCTTTTGCGACATGCTGCTGCCGCTCTCGGTGCACCGCAAGGGCAGCACGATCGGGCCGCGCTTTTTGCCCACCATCAGCCTGCAGATCGACTACCTGGCCCCGGCACCGCTGGGTTGTTGGGTGGAAGGCGAGGGCGAACTCCTGCGCGCCACGCGCTCGCTGGTTTTTGCCCAGGGCCTGGTACGCGCCGATGGCGTGCCGTGCGCGCGTGTCAGCGGGGTGTTCAAGATCGGGCCCGAATACACCATCGAGCAACCGAAACGCTGAGGCGGGGCGCTGCTACACCCAGCCCATCGCACCCAGCACAGCCCCCGCGCCCAACAGCCACAACAGGTGGAGCTGGGTGCGCCAGACCAGCAAGGCGCAGACCACGCTCAGCAGCCACAGCGGCCAGTCGGTGGCTGCCACGCCGTGCGCGCGGCCCAGCACCCAGGCAGTGGCGCACACCAGGCCGACCACGATGGGCGCCATGCCCAGCCGAAAGGCCCGCACGCTGCGGCGCTGGCGGTTGTGGTGGGCCCAGCGCGTGGCGAGCAAGGTCAAGGTGGTGCTCGGCAGCAAGATGCCGAGCATGCAAACTGCCGCGCCCATCAGGGCCCAGGCCCAGCTGGCTGCGGCGCCGCTGCCTGCCTGGGCGGCGGCGTTGAGACCGAGGTTCCAGCCGACCAGCGCAATGAACAGCACGTTCGGGCCCGGAGCCGCCTGCGCGAGCGCAATGCTGGCGCCAAACTGTGGGTCGGTGATCCAGCCATGCTCCGCCACCAGAATGCGGTGCATCTCGGGCGCCGTGCTGATGGCGCCGCCCACGGCCATCAGCGACAGCGAGAGCATGTAGCCGAGCAGGTCCAGCCAGCTCGTCGCATCCAGCGGCATGGCGCTCATGTGCGACCCAATCGGTGCCAGCTGAGCGCACAGGCCGCTCCGCCAATCACCAGCAGCACCCAGGGCAGGGGAACGCGTAAGAGTGCAATGGCAACCACCGTGACCAAGGCGAAGGCGCCGGCAATCCGCCAGCCCAGCAAGTGCTGACGCAGGGCCGCGCCCAGCTTGATGGCCATGCCGCCAATCAGCCCGGCCGCGACCGCGCCCATGCCGCGCAGCGCGCCGGCCACCATCGGGTGGTCTGAGAACTGTGCGTACACGGTGGCAACGCCAAGCAGCAACAGCATGGGCAGCACCAGCATGCCAGCCAGCGCCGCCAACGCACCGCGCAGGCCGAAGTGGCGATCGCCCAGCATCAGGGCCAGGTTCACCACATTGGGCCCGGGCATGACCTGGGCCACGGCCCAGTCCTCGACGAACTCCTCGTTCGTCATCCAGCGCCTGCGCTCCACCAACTCGCGCTGCACCACAGCCAGCACGCCGCCAAAGCCCTGCAATGCGACAGCGGAGAAGGCGAGAAACAGGGCGCGGGGACTTTCCGGCTGGCAGAACGGAGAGTGCGGGATTGCGGGCATCAAAAATAGAGAGAAATTGGCCTCTATGGCTTATCTGTATTACGTTAGTAGCTATTTATTTGGAAGCACACATGCCTCTGAAACGAAGGCGATGCTACGCGCTTTTGCCGGGGCTGTGCCGGCGCGGCGGCTGGCTTCAGCGCGGCACTCGGACGAAAAAGGGGCCGATGAAAACATCGGCCCCTTTGCTGCGGGAATGCAGGGTGACGCGTTAAAAAACGCCGAACAGCATCAGCAGCAAAACAACGCTCAGTGGAACTCCCAGAAGCCAGGCAATGATAGGCATGTCGATCTCCTTGATTTCAGATGGTCCCACTGTATGAGCGCATCTGCTTCGCCCGTGTGGGCCGATGCCAAGGGAGGACGTAGCCTCGCGCCTACAGATTGTCGCCCGGTGCAAACAAATCCCAGCAGGCCATGAACAAGGCGGCCACAACCGGCCCGATGACAAAGCCATTGAGCCCCAGCAGCGTCATGCCGCCCAGCGTGGAGATCAGGATCACGTAGTCGGGCATTTTGGTGTCACGGCCCACCAGAATGGGACGCAGCACGTTGTCCACCATGCCAATGACGGCCACCCCAAATGCGGTCAGTACCGCCGCCTGCCAAAGCGCGCCGGTGGCAAAGAAATAGATCGCCACGGGCGCCCAGATCAGCCCGGCGCCAATGGCGGGCAACAAGGAGAGAAACGCCATCAAAACGCCCCAGAGGATCGGGCCTTGCACGCCCAACACCCAGAAAATCAATCCGCCCAGCAGGCCCTGGCAGGCGGCCACCATGATGTTGCCCTTGAGCGTGGCGCGGATGACGGTGGTGAACTTGCTGCTCAGATTGGTTTTCTGGGTCTCTTTCAGCGGCACGGCGTTGCGGATGCGCGCGGCCAGTGACCGGCCGTCGCGCAGCAGAAAGAACAGCAGGTACAGCATGACGCCCAGGCTCACCACAAATTGCAGCGTGTTCTGCCCGATGTTGAGCGCCCGCGTGGCAATGAGCTGGCTCGCCTGTACGGAGACGGCGGAAAGCTTTTCTTGCACGGCCGACACACTGGTCAGCTGCATGCGGTCGAGCCAATCCATGGCCCAGGCCGGCATGGCATCGATCACTTGCTGGAAGTAGGCACCGAAGTTGAGCTGACCCGACTTGATGCGTTCGTACAGCACTGTGGCCTCTTGCACCAGCGCAACGCTCAGCAGCGTCACTGGCAGGATGACCAGCACCAGACACAGCAGCAAGGTGCACAGCGCCGCCAGGTTGCGTCGCCGCGGCATCCGTGCGAGCAGCCTGCGGTGCAGCGGTGCAAACAGAATGGCCAGCGCGACACCCCAGAAGACGGCTTCGTAGTAAGGCCACAAAATCGCCAGAAAAGCGATCGAGACCAAAATGAGGAGCAACAGAAAAGTGCGGTCTTGGAGCTTCGGGTCCGTCATGAGAGCTTGTCCTGGCATGAAATGGGGGCGGTGCAAAGCGCAGACTTCGCTCGCGAGCGCTGAATGTACGCGAGAGACCGCATGTGCACGCTGAAAGCCTATCGGTGGCACAATCTCCCTCGTACCAAGGCCCTTCCCCAGCCACAGTCGCATCCGCCAACCGGTTCAGCCGTGTCGCGGAAGGTTTCTTAAACCACCTAATGCTTTCTGGAGAAAGCGAAAGGCCCGCGGAATATGAGCGAGACCCCGTCCGTTTACCAAGCCTTCCAAGGCAATACTTATCTCTTCGGCGGGAATGCGCCCTATGTAGAGGAAATGTACGAGAACTACCTGACCAATCCAGGCAGCGTTCCCGACAACTGGCGCGATTACTTCGACGCCCTTCAGCATGTTCCCGCAGGCGACGGCAGTGATGCCCGCGACGTTCCGCACCTGCCCGTAATCAGCGCTTTTGCAGAGCGCGCCAAGCTGGGCGGCACCACGGTTGTGCAGGCGCACGGCGCCGATTCCGATTTGGGACGCAAACGCGTCTCGGTGCAGCAGCTCATTGCCGCGTACCGCAACGTGGGCCAGCGCTGGGCCGACCTTGACCCGCTCAAGCGCACCGAGCGCCCCGACATTCCCGAACTCGAGCCCGCGTTCTACGACTTCAAGGACGCCGACCAGGAAACGGTGTTCAACACCAGCAACACGTTCTTTGGCAAAGAGACCATGCCGCTGCGCGAGATGATCAACGCGTTGCGCGAGACCTATTGCGGCTCGATTGGCGCAGAATTCATGTACGCCACCGACCAGACACAAAAGCGCTGGTGGCAGCAAAAGCTCGAAAGCATCCGTTCCAAGCCGTCGTTCAATGCCGAGCAGAAAAAACACATTCTGGAGCGTCTGACGGCCGCCGAAGGGCTGGAGCGTTTCCTGCACACCAAGTACGTTGGTCAGAAGCGATTCTCACT
>JAUCDU010000220.1:0-4915 GCA_034674825.1 Giesbergeria sp. | reverse complement strand
AACGAGTTCTGCGACTGGTACCTGGAAATCGCCAAGGTGCAGATCCAGACCGGCGATGCCGGGCAGCAGCGCGCCACGCGGCGCACGCTGATTCGGGTGTTGGAGGCCATCCTGCGCCTCGCCCACCCCGTCATTCCCTTCATCACCGAAGCGCTGTGGCAGAAGGTGGCCCCGGTCGCCGGCCTGGCGGGCGAATCGGTTTCCATTGCCCACTACCCCGAAAGCCAGAGCGAGAAAATCGACCACGAAGCCGACGCCCACGTGGCGCGCTTGAAAGCCTTGGTGGACGCCTGCCGCACGCTGCGCGGCGAGATGAACGTCTCGCCCGCCACGCGCCTGCCGCTGTTTGCGCTGGGCGACGCCGAGTTCCTGCGCACCTCGGCTCCGGTACTGCAGGCGCTGGCCAAGCTCTCAGAGGTGCGGGTGTTTGAAGAAGAGGCCGCATGGCAAACGGCGGCCCAGGCAGCGCCCGTCGCCGTTGTCGGCGGTGCCCGCCTGTGCCTGCACATGGAAATTGATGTCACGGCCGAGCGCGCGCGTCTGACAAAGGAAGCCGCCCGCATAGAAGGCGAACAGGCCAAGGCCCGGGCGAAACTCGGCAACGAGGCGTTTGTCGCCAAGGCCCCGGCCGCAGTGCTGGACCAGGAGCGCAAACGCCTGGCAGATTTCACCTCTACGCTGGAGCGCTTGCAGGCGCAACTCGCGCGGCTCGTCTGAGCCGGACCACCACTTTCCAAAGGATTCCCATGCCCATCTCCGCCCACGCCACTGTTCGCAAAGCCGTATTCCCTGTGGCCGGGCTGGGCACGCGCTTTTTGCCGGCAACCAAGGCGAGCCCCAAGGAAATGCTGCCCGTGGTGGACAAGCCCCTGATCCAGTATGCCGTCGAGGAAGCGTATGCCGCGGGCATCCGCCACATGGTTTTCGTCACCGGCCGCAGCAAGCGCGCCATCGAAGACCATTTCGATACCGCCTACGAGCTGGAAAACGAGCTGGAGACGGCCGGCAAGCACGAGCTGCTGGAACTGGTGCGCTCGGTCCAGCCGGACGACATGGACTGCGCTTTCGTGCGCCAGCCGCGCTCCTTGGGCCTCGGCCACGCCGTCTTGTGCGCCGAGCCGCTCGTTGGCAATGAGCCCTTTGCCGTGCTGCTGGCCGACGACCTGATGCGCGGCCCGATTGACGGCAAGCCGGTGCTGGCGCAAATGGTGCAGGCGTTCCGCCAGCAGGGCCGCTCAGTCATCGCGGTGCAGGAAGTGCCCGAGGACCAGGTCCACCGCTACGGCATCGTCGCCGGCGAGCCGGCCGGCGGCCCGCTCATTCGCATTCAGCGCATTGTGGAGAAGCCCGCGCCAAAGGACGCGCCATCGCGCATGGGCGTGGCCGGCCGCTACATCCTCACGCCGGCGATCTTCCAGCAAATTCGCAACCAGCCGATTGGTACCGGCGGCGAGATTCAGCTTACCGACGCCATCGGGCGTTTGATGGAGCAAGAAGCGGTGTACGCCTTCCAGTACGAAGGCAAGCGCTACGACTGCGGCAGCAAGGAAGGTTTCCTGCAGGCCACCGTGGAGTTGGCGCTTGAGCACGGGGAAGTGGGCGACTCGTTCCGTGACTACCTCAAGACTTTGGACCTTTAGCCACTGCCGGAAGCCGCGAGCGAAGGCCTTGCCGACTTAGCGTCGCCGCAGCAGGTGGATGTACTCGTCGCCGGCCGTCTCCTGCCCGACCAGCTCGTTGCTGGTCTGCTTGGCAAAGGCCTGAAAATCCCGCACCGAGCCACTGTCGGTGGACACCACCTTGAGCACCTGGCCGCTGTCCATGTCGGCCAGCGCCTTCTTGGCTTTGAGGATGGGGAGCGGGCAATTGAGCCCGCGCGTGTCGATTTCCTTGTCGAAATTCATTTCGTGTCCTTTGCTGCCGGCTGGTCCAGTCCCTTGCGCCGCTCGGCGTTTTCTTCATCCGTGAAAAACACGGGTTCATGACCGCGCGTGCGCAACCAATCGGCCAGCGCATAGCCGGTGCCCGAAGGCCAACATTTGAGTGCTGGCAGATCGTACAGGCGATAGTCGACCAGTTCCGGCGAAAGCTGCACCGTCCCAGTGGCCACCACGTGGTAGGCAATGATGATCTGGTTCATGCGGAGAAATTCGTAGGCACCAATCAGCGTGCTGCTTTGCACGTCGAGGTTGGTTTCCTCCTTCACTTCGCGGGCAATGCCGGCCTGGGGCGACTCGCCCGCTTCCATGAAGCCGGTAATCAGCGCAAACATCTTGCCGGGCCAGGCAGCGTTGCGCGCCAGCAGTATCTGCCCATTGACCTCCACCACGCCGGCGAGGACCGGCGTCGGGTTGTTCCAGTGCGTCCAGCCGCAGGCCGGGCAACGCAGGCGTTCGACGTCGCCGCTGTCTTCGGCCTGGACGATCATGGCCAAGGGCGTCGCGCAGTGGCTGCAATAGCGCGTTTCGTACTGCATTGCTTCCCTATTGATAGCTTGATGCGCTTATGCAATAAGCGCTAGAGCCTGTTTTTACTAAAAATTAGACCGGAAAAACACCCGTGGACAGATAGCGGTCGCCCCGATCGCACACCACGAAGGCAATGGTCGAATCGTGCTCGCGCAGCGCGATCTGCTGTGCCACCCAGCAAGCTCCGGCGGCCGATATGCCGGCAAAAATTCCTTCTTCGCTGGCCATGCGCCGGCACATGTCCTCGGCGTCGTCCTGACTGACGAGCATGAGTTCGTCTATCGCCTTCGGATCGTAGATGGTCGGCATGTAGGCCTCAGGCCACTTGCGAATGCCGGGAATGCGCGAGCCCTCTTGCGGCTGTGCGCCTATGACGAGGATGTTCGGGTTTTGCTCCTTGAGGTAGCGCGATACGCCCGTAATCGTCCCCGTAGTGCCCATGGCGCTGACGAAATGTGTGATGCGCCCCTGCGTCTGCTCCCACAACTCGGGCCCTGTGGTTTCGTAGTGAATGCGCGGGTTGTCCGTGTTGGCGAACTGATCGAGGACACGCCCTTTGCCTTGCTGCTGCATGGCAACGGCCAAGTCGCGCGCGTACTCCATGCCGCCGCTCTTGGGCGTGAGGATCAGCTCGGCGCCAAACGCCTTCATCACCTGCGCACGCTCGGCCGAGCCGTCTTCGGGCATCACCAGAACCATGCGGTAGCCGCGAATGGCGGCGGCCATGGCAAGGGCAATGCCCGTATTGCCCGACGTGGCTTCTATCAGCGTGTCGCCGGTGCGAATCTCGCCGCGCTCTTCGGCGCGCCGAATCATGGACAGGGCGGGCCGGTCTTTCACCGAGCCGGCCGGATTGTTCCCCTCAAGCTTGGCCAAAATGACGGTGCCTCGCTCGGCGTTGTCTTTCGCGCCGATGCGTTGCAGCGCAACCAGGGGCGTTTGCCCAACAGTGTCCTCAATCGTCGGATATTCCATGCCGCTACTGTGCCATAATTTGCGGCTGCACCCGTTGCCCGGGTGGTGAAATTGGTAGACGCAGGGGACTCAAAATCCCCCTCCGAAAGGAGTGCCGGTTCGATTCCGGCCCCGGGCACCAAATTTAAGGCCGACCGCTTTCGCAAGCGCCGGCCTTTTTTGTTGTGCGCAGGCGCTCAACTGTCTTGTCGCTTGATGAGCGCTCGGCCCTTGGGCGTGAGAACAAACTCGCCGCGAGCGTCAAGCTCGACGTACTTGTATTCGAGCAAACGGCCGGAGAGGTGCTGTCGCAGTGCCTGCGGCAAGCTCAGCGACCCGCCGATCTCCAGCCGTTTGAGGGCCTCGAGTTCATCCACCGTGGGATCGTCGTGTACCGGGGTTGGTGTGTGTTGCATGGTGTCCTCCTTCTCCATTTTCTACCGATCAAAAATGAGGCAGGTCGTGCAGATTCTGGGCCTGCCCGTCTTCTGGAAAGGCGATGCTCTCCTCCCACCCACCGTGCAGGCTGTCCTGCACTTGCAAGGCTGCCAGCCCGCTGCGCACCAGTGTGCCACCTGCGTGCTCGCGCACCGCCACAATTTCGTCGCCTTCGAGCAACCGGTCGATCACTTCCACCAGCGGCACCGCGGCGGGCGGCATGTCCCAGCCGTTGCCGTCGCGTGTCAGTACGCCCATCAATACCTGATCGATGCGCGGTGCGCCAGATAGTTCAAATCGCACCGCCGTAATTCCGTACATGCTTCCCTCTCGTTGCGTCATGGAGCCAGAGGCAGCGTAAGCGGGCCGAGCAACTGCCGGTGTAGGAAGATCAGCCGAATGGCGCCACTGCGCGCAGCGGACCGGGTGGCCCATTGCCAGTGGGCCGGAAAAATGCTGCAGCGCGACCAGCACCCGTCTCCCTGCCGCGTGGCTGCCAGGGCGCGCACTGTCCCCGGGACGATTGCCGGCCCACAGTTTTACGCGCTAGCATGGGTTGACGCACGCCCATTCACCGCGTGACCAGATCAGTTCTGTCCAACCCACTTCTTCGAAAGACCTCCATGGCCCACGCCACTTTTCATTGGGACGACCCGTTCCTGCTTTCCAGCCAACTGACAGACGACGAGCGCATGGTGCAAAGTGCCGCTGCCGCGTATTGCCAGGACAAACTGGCGCCCCGCGTGCTCGAAGCCTTCCGCCACGAGCGCATGGACACCAGCATCTTCCGCGAGATGGGCGATGTCGGATTGCTCGGCCCCACCATCCCCGAGCAGTACGGCGGCCCGGGGCTCAATTACGTGGCCTACGGCCTGATTGCCCGCGAAGTCGAGCGGGTGGATTCCGGCTACCGCTCCATGGCCAGCGTGCAAAGCTCGCTGGTGATGGTGCCGATTTTTGAATTCGGCACCGAAGCGCAGCGCCAGAAATATTTGCCCAAACTGGCCAGCGGCGAATGGATTGGCTGCTTTGGCCTGACCGAACCCGACCACGGC
>JAUCDU010000219.1:0-4932 GCA_034674825.1 Giesbergeria sp. | reverse complement strand
GAGCTGATTGCCACCGGCGACTCGCCGCTGGCGCGCAGTTTTGACGTCGCCGTGCACACCGGCTACCCGCATGAGGAGCTTGCTGCATGAACCTCACCGTCAACGGCCAGCCACGTACGCTGCCCGAAGGTGCCAGCGTTGCCGACCTGCTGGTATCCATCGACGCGCAACCGCCGTTTGCCGTGGCCGTCAACACCGCCTTTGTTCCCGCAGCGCGCCACGCCCAGCACTTGCTGCAGGCGGGCGACAGCGTTGAAGTCATCTCCCCCGTCACCGGCGGTTGATCCGCCCCAACCGCTTATGAACGCCGCCACTTCTGCCGACACCCTCACGCTCTACGGCGAAACCTTCCAGAGCCGCTTGCTGCTGGGCACAGCGCGCTACCCCTCGCCCAGCACGCTCAAGGCCGCGGTGCAGCAGGCCAAGCCCGGCATGGTGACCGCCTCGCTGCGGCGCCAGACCAGCGGCAGCACGGAAGGCGGCCAAAGCTTTTTTGAACTGCTGCGCGAGCTCGGTGTGCCGGTGCTGCCCAACACCGCCGGCTGCCACAGCGCGCAAGAGGCCATCACCACCGCGCAGATGGCACGCGAGGTGTTCAACACGCCCTGGATCAAGCTCGAAGTGATTGGCGACGACTACACGCTGCAGCCCGATACGCTGAACCTCGTGGGCGCCGCCGAAGCCTTGGTGCGGGACGGCTTCAAGGTGCTGCCCTACTGCACCGAAGACCTGGTGCTGTGCCAGCGCCTGGTCGACGTCGGTTGCCAGGCGGTGATGCCCTGGGCCGCGCCGATAGGCACCGGCCGCGGCCCCGTCAACCCCTATGCCTTGCAGCTGCTGCGCGAGCGCCTTGATGTGCCGATGCTGGTCGATGCCGGCCTGGGCCTGCCGTCCCACGCCTGCCAGGTGATGGAGTGGGGTTACGACGGCGTACTGCTCAACACCGCCGTCGCGCTGGCGCAAGACCCGGTCGCCATGGCGGTGGCGTTTGCGGGCGCCGTGCGCGCCGGCCACGCCGCGCGCCACGCCGGCGCCATGCAACCGCAAAACAGCGCCCAGCCGAGCACGCCGGTGCTGGGCACGCCGTTCTGGCACCATGCGCCCCATGAGTGAATGCGACACCCTGGCGGCGGACATCTGCGCCGCCCACACTGCACGCTTTGCCGGCTTTGCGCCACAGCCCGTGCCGGCGCCCGAGAACGACGCCCCTGTCTACCGCGCCGCACTTGCCGCCTGCAGCACGCTGGGCTTCATTGCCCAGGATGCGCAGGTACTGGCCCACGCCTGGCAGGCGCGCTGGGAGCGCACCGGCAGCAGTGCGCCCGACCTGTGGCCCAGCGTGGCGCAGGATTTTGGCCTGCAGCCACGGCCGCACACTGCGCCCTTCCCCACCTGCCCGCAGCAGCTCGGCCTCTATGCCGTGTTGCCCGACGCGGCCTGGGTAGGCCGCATGGCGCGTGCCGGTGTGCCCACGGTGCAACTGCGCTTCAAATCGGATGACGCCGCCGCCATTGCCCGCGAGGTGCGCGCTGCCGTCGAAGCGGTGGCCGGTACACCAGCCCTGCTGTTCATCAACGACCACTGGCGCGAAGCCATCGCTGCCAAGGCCTACGGCGCGCACCTGGGCCAGGAAGACCTGGACGCGCTGAGCGCCGCCGAAGTGCAGGAACTGCGGGCCAGCGGCCTGCGCCTGGGCGTGAGCACGCATGGCTACGCCGAAATGCTGCGTGCCGACGCGGTGCAGCCCAGCTACATCGCGCTCGGCGCGGTCTTCCCGACCACGCTGAAACGCATGGCGACCGCGCCGCAGGGCGTGGCGCGCCTGGCGGCCTATGTTGCGCTGCTGCGCGACTACCCGACGGTGGCAATTGGCGGTATTGGCGCAGAGCAATTCCGCGAAATTCTGGACACGGGCGTGGGCTCGGTTGCCGTGGTGCGCGCGCTGGTGGCGGCGCAAGACCCGGAGGCCGAGGCGGCGCGGCTGCTGCGCGCTATGGGTGGCGTGGCGCCGGGTTTGTAGATCCGACAGCGCCTTGGTCGTCGGCGCGCGTTGGCAGCATCGATGGCCAAGCGCACCGCGCCGCACAAGTCGCGCCCAACAGTCCGGGATTGGGGTCTGAGCACGAGTTTCGCTGTGCGAAATCGTGATCCGACCCCAATGCCTGCGCCGTCCTGGTGCTGACGGCTGTGGTCAGCGCAGCGAGGGCCCGGGTGTCTGAGGATGCAGAAAACTGAACAAAATAACCCTCTAACGCTTACTGCATAAGCGCTGAAAGCTCTCTTTTTTATAGTATTGGGTGTTATTTTGCTGGCGCAAACAAGCCGCCATACGCCTCGCGCAGCAGGTTTTTTTGCACCTTGCCCATCGTGTTGCGCGGCAGGTCGGGCACCAGCACGCAGTGCTTGGGAATCTTGTAGTTCGCAAGCTGGGTCTTGAGCGCGCCCAACAAGGCTTCAGGGGCCGGCTGACTGCCTGGCCGCGCCACCACCACGGCCACGCCGACCTCGCCGAAATCGGGGTGCGGCACGCCGACTACGGCGCTCTCCTGCACGCCGGGCAGTTCGTTCAGCACGCCCTCGATCTCGGCCGGATAGACGTTGTAGCCGCCGCTGATGATGAGGTCCTTGCTGCGCCCGACGATGTGCACGTAGCCACGCGCATCGACCTGGCCCACGTCACCGGTGCGGAACCACCCGTCAGCGGTGAACTCCTGCGCAGTCTTCTCGGGCATGCGCCAGTAGCCGCCAAACACGCTGGCGCCGCGCACCTGAATGCCACCGATCTCGCCGGCGGGGAGCGCACGGTCTTGTGCATCGGCCACCCGCAGATCGACCCCAGGCAAAGGGAAGCCCACGGTGCCGCCGCGCCGCTCGCTCTGGTTGTCGTAGCGGGCGTCCGGGCCGTAGGGGTTGCTGGTGAGCATGGTGGTTTCGCTCATGCCGTAGCGCTCCAGAATCGTGTGGCCGGTGCGCTCCTGCCATTCGCGAAACGTCTCGATCAGCAACGGCGCCGAGCCGGAGATGAACAGCCGCATGTTGGACACCGCGTTGCGGTTCAAAGCTGTCTCTCCCAGCATGCGCACGTACAGCGTGGGCACACCCATGAACACCGTGGCGCGGGGCAGCGCGGCCACCACGGCGGCGGGATCAAATTTGGCGAACCAGAGCATTTTGCTGGCGCCCAACAGCGCAGCGTGGATGGCGACAAACAGGCCATGCACGTGGAAGATGGGCAAAGCGTGGATCAGCACGTCGTCCTTGCGCCAACCCCAGTAGTCCTTGAGCATGACGGCGTTGGCCAGCAGGTTGCCGTGCGTCAGCATGGCGCCCTTGCTGCGGCCGGTGGTGCCACTGGTGTAGACGATGGCGGCCAAGGTATCGGCGCTGCACACAGCGGGTGTGTGCGTGTCGGCATGGTGCGCCGCGCGCTCCAGCAGGCTGCCGCTGCGGTCGTCGCCCAGCGTGTACACGGCCTGCGTGCCGGCCTGAAATGCGATCTTGGAGACCCAGCCAAAAGCGGCGGGCGTGCAGACCACCACGGCCGGCTCGGCATCGCGCACGAAGTATTCGATCTCGGCACTGCGGTAGGCGGTGTTGAGCGGCAGAAACACCAGCCCGGCACGCAGCGTGGCCAGGTACAGCGCCAGAGTTTCCACCGATTTTTCCACCTGCACTGCGACGCGCGCGCCCTGGGGCAGATTCAGGCTGTCCAGCAGGTTGGCAATGCGTGCGCTGGCGTGGTCCAGGTCGGCCCAGGTGTAGAACAGCGTGCTGCCATCGGGCGCAATCGCTTCAATGGCGGTGGCGCTCAGGTCTTTCGGAAAGGCCGCGCGCAGTGCGGCAAACAGGTTCTCGTTGGCTGGCATGGTGGATCAGAAATTCGAAAATCAGAAATTGGCTGGGCGCTTGGCGAGGAAGGCGTCGATGCCCTCGCGATGCTCGGCGCTGTCGGCGTACGCGTAGGCGCTGTTTACTATGCCTTCCATAGCAGCTTGCGTATATCCAGCAAGCGTTGAAGGCGATTTTATAGCCCGAAGTGTCTGCTTGTTCAGGCGCGCGGCCTGGGGTGCCAGCGCGGCGATACGGCCCGCGCTGGCGAGGGCCTCCGCCGCTACGGCGTCTTTGGCCACGACGCGCGAGAGAAAACCACAGGCCTGCATCTCGGCCGCAGAAAACGTGGCCGCTTCCAGCAGCATCTGCCGTGCCACCGCCTCGCCCAAAGCGCCGCTCACCAACTGCGCCTCGCGCGGCGCCATGGGGAAACCCAACCGCGCAATCGGCGCGCCAAAATGGGCCGACGCGCCCGCAATGCGGATGTCGCAACAACTGGCAATCTCGACGCCAGCGCCCATGCAGGCGCCGGCAATGCTGGCGACGAGGGGTGCATCGCACGCCAGCATGGCTGCGAGTGCGCCCCAGACCTCGGACTCGTGAAATTCACGCAACGCCGCCTCGTCAAAGCGAAACGCCGGGTACTCCGAAATGTCGCCCCCGGCGCAAAACGCTGCGCCCTCACCTTGCACCAGCACGCAGCGAACGCTGGTGTCGGCGTTGAGCTGCTCAAACGCGGCTTTCAATTCGCGCCACATGGCGCGCGACATGGCGTTGAGACGGCCGGGGTTGCTCAGCACCACGCGCCAGCCGCCTGCGACGCCCTCCAGCGGCTCGATGCGGATATGCCCCGTTTCCATGTGCGTCCTTCTTTGTCAGCCGCCAGCGGCCATCTTTTCAACCTCGCGCGACGCGGCAATCTTGCCTTCGGCCAACTGGCTGCGGTGCTTGTCGATGCGCTTCAAGTCGTACAGGTAATTGACCATCAGTCCATAGGCCTGCTTGTGGCCCTTGGGCGAGCGGTCGCCGGCCCAGTTGATGCGCTCAACGCGCGCGCCGTTGCCCAGGTGGAAGCGCGCCACCGGGTCCAGCGGCCGGCCG
>JAUCDU010000218.1:0-4977 GCA_034674825.1 Giesbergeria sp. | reverse complement strand
CAGCGGCTATGGACCGGCGTAACCCACATGTCAGGGGCGCATCCAACACCGACTACGCCTTCGACCTGCAGCATGGCACCGACCTGATCGACGTCATTGGCCCCAGCGCGCAAGCCACGGGAGCTGCCATGCGCAAGGCGGGTGACATCCAAAACGGCCCGTTCGCAGATAACCTGTCCCCGTTGTTTGTGGTGTACGACCTGACAGACAGTGACCGCGCCATGAACGAAATCAGCATTCTGGGCTCTGTAGCTCGCGCCATGCCAGCCAGCAGGCTGATGCAGTCACTGCACTGACTTGCCTTCATCCGCCCTACCCTGCCTTATCGTCGCCCAACACATTCATGCCGCGCTGCGGCGAGCCAGGTGCATGCGCGTCAGGACCACCTGCTTCGAAACCTTCCCCTTCCCCGCCGGCCTCACGCCGCAGGACACCGCGCACCAGCGCACCGAGGCAGTCGCGGGCGGCGCGCTGATTCCGGCCGGGCTACCCGGCGCCACGCCCGAAGCCCCCGGTGCATTCAGCACGCCCAAAGCTCAAAATTTTGAACAAAATCAGCCTCCAGCGCTTATGGGAGTAGCGCAACCAGCTATCGAAACCATAGTATTGCGACAGCACGCCACCGCCATCGCCCAGGCCGCGCACCGCCTGAACACGCTGCGCGAAGCCTGGCTGAACCCGCCCGAATGGACAACCCGCGTGCCTGAAGTGGTGCCGCTGGGCATGGAGGCGTCGCCCTACCCCGACCGCATCGTGGCCAAGGCGGGATTTGAAAAGGAGCTGGCCCAGCGCACCCTCACCAAGCTCTACAACCAGCGGCCCGCCTGGCTGGCTGCGGCGCATGCGCAGCTCGACGCGGCCGTGGCGGCGGCCTATGGTTGGCACGACTACACGCCGGAAATGCCGGACGACGAAATCCTGCGCCGCCTGCTGGCGCTGAATCTGTCGCGCAGCGCCTCTGAGAACCCCTGATTGAGAAACCGAACGACATGTCAGCACCTGCCCACCCGCCCGAAGGCCGCGCCGACGACGAAGACCGGGCCGTAGACGTGCACGCCCCCGAAGTGCCCGCCAGCGTGCGCCAGGCGGTGCTCGCCATCGCGCAGCCTGGCGACCAGCTCTGGCGCTGCCCCAGCCGTTCAGCCCCGCGCGGCGCGCTGGGCATTCTGGGCGTGGGGCGGCGCGGCGTTGTGATCGAGTGGTGGCTGCTGGATGCCAAGGGCGATCTGATCGAAGCGTTCTGGGAAACCGATTAGCCCCAACAAGCCAAACCCCCATGCGCAAGGCCACTGTCGGTCTTGGCCGACAGCCATGCGCTGGTGCAAGGTCTAGCATGGTTGCCGCACCTGAACCTTCACACGCTTGGGTGCTGCCACGTTTGACTGCCCACCTTCCCGTGCCGACGACAGCTGCGAACGCATAGAAAACCCCAGTCGACGCGGAAGAACAGGACGATGGCATGCAGCTCGGAATGATTGGATTGGGACGCATGGGGGCCAGCATGGTCACCCGCTTGCTGCGCGGCGGGCACGATTGCGTGGTGCACGACCACAATCCGCAGGCTGCGAAAGATTTGGTGGCCCTGGGCGCTACGGGCAGCACCAGCCTGCAAGATTTTGTCTCTGCGCTCAGCGCGCCGCGCGCGATCTGGCTGATGGTGCCGGCTGCTGTGGTCGATGGTGTGCTGGACGATCTGCAGCCGCTGCTCAGCCCCGGCGACACCGTGATTGACGGCGGCAATTCGTACTACCACGACGACCTGCGCCGCGCCGCTGCGCTACAGGCCAAGGGCATCCACTACCTCGACGTCGGCACCAGTGGCGGCGTGGCGGGCCTGGAACGCGGCTACTGCCAGATGGTGGGCGGCGAAGCAGAGACGGTGGGCCGCCTGGCCCCGATTTTTGAAACACTTGCGCCCGGCGCCGGCGCCATTGCCCCCACGCCCGGCCGCAAGGCAGGCAGCGGTACGGCAGAGCGCGGCTGGCTGCACTGCGGCCCACACGGCGCCGGGCATTTTGTGAAGATGGTGCACAACGGCATTGAGTACGGAATCATGGCCGCCTACGCCGAGGGGCTGAACATCCTGCACCACGCCGATATTGGCAAACGCGATCACGCGGTCGACGCCGAGACCACGCCGCTGCGGCATCCCGAGCATTACCAGTACGCACTCGACCTGCCCGAAATCACCGAGCTGTGGCGGCGCGGCAGCGTGATTGGCTCGTGGCTGCTGGATCTGACCGCCGAGGCACTGGTTGCCGACCCCAAGCTCGATGGCTTCGCAGGGCGTGTGTCGGATTCCGGCGAGGGCCGCTGGACGGTGCAGGCCGCCATCGACGCCGCCGTGCCCGCACCGGTGCTGAGCGCCGCGCTCTACGCCCGCTTTGGCTCACGCGGCGAGGCGGACTTTGCCAACCGCGTGCAATCGGCCATGCGGCACGAGTTTGGCGGGCATGTGGAAAAGGACGGCCCCGCCACGCCAAAGGGAGGAGATTGACATGGCAGAGGCCGACACGCATCCACACACCCACGCCGACGCCCTGGTGGTGTTTGGCGCTACCGGGGATCTAGCGCACAAGAAGATTTTTCCGGCGCTCTACGCCTTGCACCTGCGCGGCGAGCTGAAGCTGCCGGTCATCGGCGTGGCCTCGTCGCCCTGGAGCCAGGACGAGTTTCGCGAGCGTGCACGCTCCAGCGTGCAAGCGGCGGGCGTCGCGGCCCAGGCCGACGCAATGGACAGCTTCCTCGCGCAGTTGCAGTACGTCAGCGGCAACTACAAGGAAAGCGCGACCTTTGATGCACTGAAGAAAGCGCTGGGAGCCGCCAAGCGCCCCGCCCATTACCTGGCCATTCCGCCCGCCCTGTTCGCCGTGGTCATCCGCAGCCTGGGCGCCGCAGGTCTCGCCAAAGACGCCCGCGTCATCATCGAAAAACCGTTTGGCCGCGACCTGGCTTCGGCCCGTGCCCTCAACACCGTGGCGCGCGAAGTGTTCCCGGACGACGCCATCTACCGCATTGATCACTTCCTGGGCAAGGAAGCGATCATGAACTTGCTCTACTTCCGCTTTGCCAACGCCTTCCTGGAGCCGCTGTGGAACCGCCAGCATGTCAAAAGTGTGCAGATCACCTTGGCAGAAAGTTTTGGCGTGCAAGGGCGCGGCAGTTTTTACGAAAGTGCCGGGTGCCTGCGCGACGTGGTGCAAAACCACTTGCTGCAAATCGTGGCCCTGCTGGCGATGGAGCCGCCCGGTGGCCAGCACTTCAGCGCGGTGCAGGCGGAAAAATTCCAGGTCCTGAATGCCATACGGCCGCTCAACCCCGACGACCTGGTGCGCGGCCAGTACGAAGGCTACCGCGATGAGGCGCAGGTGGCGGCAGACTCTGACGTGGAGACGTTCTGCGCGCTGCGGCTGCACATTGATTCGTGGCGCTGGGCCGGTGTGCCCTGGTTCTTGCGCTCGGGCAAATGCCTGCCCACAACCGCCTGCGAAGTGCTGGTGCGGCTGCACCCCCCGCCAGTCGGGCTGTTTGACGACGCCGTCTCCGGTGGCACCGACGTGAACCACCTGCGTTTTCGCCTCTCGCCGCATTCGGTGATCGCGCTGGCTGCGCGCGTGAAACGTGCGGGCAAAGCCTTCACCGGCGAGCAGAAAGAGCTGGTGCTGGCCGAAGAAGAGGCAGGCGAACAAAGCCCCTACGAGCGCCTGCTGGGCGACGCCATGGCGGGCGACCCGGCCTTGTTCGCCAGCGAAAACGCCATTGAGGCCGCCTGGCGCGTGGTCGACCCGGTGCTCACCAAGCATGTCCCTGCAACACCCTACCCACAGGGCAGCTGGGGCCCCGCCGCCGCCGATGTGCTCATGGCGCAGCACGGCGGCTGGAACAACCCGATGGCGCAAGCCGTTGATGGAAAGGACACGCTATGAACCCGACCCAACAACTGCACGAGCTGGGCCAGAGCCTGTGGCTCGACAACATCACGCGGCCGCTGCTCGACAGCGGCGCACTGGCGCGCTACATCACGCAATATTCGATCACCGGACTGACCTCGAACCCGACGATCTTCGAACACGCCATCGGCGATGGCAGCTTGTACGACGAGGCGATTGTCCGGCTCGCCCGGCGCGACCAATCCATCGAGGAACTGTTCTTCGCACTGGCCTTGGAGGATCTGAGAGAGGCGGCCGATCTGTTGCGTCCGGTCTTTGATGACACCGATGGGCTCGACGGCTGGGCTTCGATCGAAGTGTCGCCGCTGTTGTCTGATAACGCCGCGCAGACAATCCACGCCGCTGCCTGGCTGTACGAGGCGGCAGATCGAGCGAATCTCTTCATCAAGATCCCCGGTACGCGCGCGGGTGCCGAAGCCATCGAGGAGTCGATCTTCAACGGCGTGCCCGTCAACGTGACCCTGTTGTTCTCGCGCGAGCACTACCTCGCCGCCGCTGATGCCTACCTGCGTGGCATTGAACGCCGTGTCGACGCCGGGTTGGACGCGAACGTGCGCTCAGTGGCTTCGTTGTTCGTCAGCCGTTGGGATGTCGCGGTGAACCCGGAAGTGTCGCCGTCGCTGCACAATCGCCTGGGGCTGGCGATTGCGATGCGCACCTACAAGGCCTATCGCGATCTGCTCGCGTCGCCGCGCTGGCTGAAGCTTGCCGAAGCCGGCGCACAGCCGCAGCGGCTGCTGTGGGCGAGTACTGGCACCAAGGACCCTGCCGCATCGGACACCCTTTACATCGAGGCGCTGGCGGCGCCCGATACCATCAACACGATCCCGCAGAAGACCTTGTCGGCCTTCGCCGATCACGGCAAGGTGGGCGCCACGTTGCCGGCTGATGGCGGCGACGCCGAGGCGGTGCTGAGCGCGTTCAGGCGCGAGGGCGTCGACGCTGAGGCCCTGGCTGAGCGCTTGCAGCGCGAGGGCGTGGATGCCTTTGTCGCATCGTGGCGGGCACTGCTTTCGCGTATCGAGGA
>JAUCDU010000217.1:0-4980 GCA_034674825.1 Giesbergeria sp. | reverse complement strand
CCGCGCCGCCGTCAACGCGCCCACCGTGCTCACCTACTACCAGGCGCTGGGCGACCTGCCGGACGCACGCGCGCAGTTGCAGCAGCGCCCCTGGCAGCACTGGGGCGAGGGCGCTGTGACCGCTCTCTCGGTGCCGCACCCGGACCGGCGCGAGCGCGTGGCGCGCGTCGAAGTCACGCGCTACGGCCACGCCATGGCCATGCCGCGACCCGGCGGGCTGAAAATATTGAGCAAAATTGGCTTGCAAGGCAATACAGGCGAGCGGCAGCAGCTATCAAATGGTGAGCGTCAACGCGCACTGCCCACGCCCGCCACGGCGCGCATCGCTTACGCGCACGCCGACTGGTCGGGCTATTCGGTGTTTGAAGAAGCGTTCACGCGCGGGCATGGCGCGGGCTTGTGGGCGGCGGGGTGAGCGCGGGTGGACGCCGATATGCCGGTCAACCCGTAAGGATGGGGCGCAAGGTGTCGATTTCTTCCACAATGAAATCAAAAAACGCGCTGACGCGCGGCGTGCGCCGCAGCTCAGGCGTCGTCAGCATGCGCCAGATCCGGGTCAATGCGGGGACCGGGCCGAACACGCGCACCAGGTCGGGCTCCGCATCGCCCAACGGCATGGGCAGCGCGCCCACACCAAGCCCCGCCTTCACCGAATAGACCAGGCCGAGCACGCTGCTGCTGCGTGAGGCCAGCTCCGCGTCGGGCGCCACCTCGCGCAACCATTGCGACAGGCGGTGCCTGGCCATGCTGTCGTCAAAGCCCACCAGCGCATGGCGGGCGAGGTCTTCAATGCGCTCGGGCTGGCCGTGCTGCGCGATGTAGGCCTGGCTGGCATACACCGCCCAAACCGAGTCGCCGATCTTGCGGCCCACCAGTTCGCCGTCGTCGGTGTCACCCGAGCGCAGCGCCACATCGGCGTCGCCCTGGCGCAGGTCCATGTACTTGTCGCTCATCACGAACTGCAGCTTGAGCGCAGGGTGCTTGGCATGAAACCGGTCGATCATGCCGGTCTGGGTGATGCGGTTGACGATGGGTTCAGGGCAGGTCATGCGGATCACGCCGGTCGCCTCGCCGGCCAGGGTCTGAAGCTGGCGCTCAAAAGCGAGCACGGCGTTCTCCACGGTTTCGGCGAACGGCAGCATCTCGTGGCCGAATTCGGTCAGCCGGTAGCCCGTGGGTTGCCGCCGCACCAGCGACTGGCCGATGCGCCGCTCCAGCTCGCTCAGGCGGCGCTGCACTGTGGACTGGTCAACCCCCAGCGCGCGCCCTGCGGCCAGCGTGCTGCCATGGTGGGCCACCGCGAGGAAGTGCTGGAGATCGTCCCACTGAAACTGGGTCGGACTGTGCATAACTGCGGCCCCCTCTTGCAAAGTTGCGCCTTACGAAGGCTTGCTTGTCGCCCTAGGCTGTGGACACATCGACGCAGGACCGATGCACACCATCCACCACCCGAAGGAGCCGACGCCATGAAAACCAATCCATTGTGTGCTTGCCAAGAAAGCCGGCACAGCCCTAAGACCCAAGGCAAGCAGCCTGCGCATTGGGTCGCCGACCACCACTTTGGACGCAGGGAGTAGGCACCATGACCGACAGCACGAAAAACACCACGCGCGCCCAATGGGACCGCGCCGCACCGGGCTGGAACGCGCACGGGTCGCTGATTGGCGCCTGGCTCGCCCATGCCACCGAAGGCATGCTCGGCATGGCCAGCATCGGCCCCGGCTCGCGGGTGCTCGACGTTGCCGCCGGCGCTGGCGAACAGACACTGCTGATCGCGCGCCGCGTCGGCCCCAGTGGCAGCGTACTCGCCACCGATCTGTCGCCGGCCATCCTCGCGCTGGCTAAAGGCAACGCACAAAGCGCTGGCGTGTCCAACGTGCTGTTCCAGGTTGCCGATGGTGAAGACTTGCAAGTCGCACCCGGCAGTTTCGACGCCGTGGTCTGCCGGCTGGGGTTGATGCTGTTTGGCGATCCGCTGCGTGGCCTGTCCGAGATGTACCTGGCGCTCAAGCCCGGTGGCCGCATCTGCACCATGGTGTTCTCGCAACCGCAGCACAACCCCTGCATCACGATTCTGATGTCAACGGCGCTGCAGCACGCAGGCTTGCCCGCCTCCAACCCTGATGCGCCGGGTGGCCTGCTGAGTCTCGGCCGGCCCGGTGCGTGCGATGCGCTGTTTGTGGCCGCGGGTTTTCAGGACGTGGCGACGACGCGGCTCAATGCCCCCTTTCGGATGCCCTCTGCCAAGGCCTATCTGGACTTCGTTCGCACCTCGGCGAGCCCGATCCAGCAGATACTGGATCGCCTTGAGGCACCGGACCAAGAGCGCGCCTGGGCCGACATGGAAGCCAAGCTGTCCGTCTACGCAACGCCTTGGGGCTGGGAAGGGCCGAACGAATTGCTGCTGACAGCAGGGCGGCGTTGAACGTGGCCGACCTTGGTCACGGCCAATCGGCTCGCTACGACCAAGCGCTGACCACTCCTTCCCGCACGAATGAAAAATTTCCTATCAAATTGGCCTCCAGCGCACTATTGACAAGCGCTAAAAGCTCTCAAATAAAGAGCATTAGCACGCACAACCACCGCCCGTGCGCAGTGAGCGCTTGGGGGGTAGGAGCGATCAGGCCGACCAGACGCCCAGCGCCGCCAACACCCCACCGCCGAGCATCAGGGCAGCCGACAGGGCTTCGCCCGTCCAGTCGTGCGCCAACAGGTCGCGCACGCCGGTGGCGAACCCGGTCAGCGCCATGCCGAGGCCACCCGTCAAGCGGTAATGGTTGAGATGGATGTGGCCCTTGTCGTCGCTGATCAGGCGCAGATAGCCGGCCAGCACCCTCAGGCATCCCGCCACAAGCAAAACAAGGGTGGTCCAATGCATGCGTGCCAGCTTGGCAAGCCACGCCCTTAGGCGCCCCACTCCCACCACACGCCCGCCGTCAGCGCCGCACCCAGCGCATACAGCAGCCAGGTTTGCGACACGCCGTAGGGGTAGAACATCAGCGCCACCCCGAGCCAGCGTGTGCTGCGCTGCTGGGTGCGCTTGCCGCGCCAAAAAGCCACCATGCCAATCAGGCCGAACAATATCGCGCCAAAGATGTAGCTGGGTGTCGGCAGTTCCAGGCCGAGGGATTGCAAGGCAGAGAGGGTTTCCATGGTGCGGGAGGGGGAAGCGATCCGGATGTCCTTTTACACGCACTATCCCCTTACTACGCAAGTTGCGCAACGCATTGCCGCCCCTTGCCGCGTGGCCTGCTGGCGCGTAACGGCCGGTAAAACTGCGTGCACCGGCAGGGCGCGTGGGCAAGATGCCTTGCCGCCCTGCTACGCAGCCAGGCGCAACCAGAAAGATTTCCTGCCCATGCCCACAAACACTTTCATGAAGCAAATGCGGAACCACCGTGCCGCATCGCGTGGCTCAGCGCTGCTGCTGGCCTGCCTGCTGAGCGGGTTGACCGCCTGCGGTGGCGGCGCCTCCGACCCTGCGTTGCCCACCAGCCCGCAACCGACGCCATCGCCACCGCCAACGGTCCCCCCCGGGCCGGCAGCCGCCACCCTCTACGGCGACTTGCGCGGCGCCAACCTGGGGGCCGGGGCTTCGCTGCAAGGCGCGGTTCCCTTTCCCGCCGACAACGCCTGGAACACGGACATCTCGGCCGCGCCTGTGGACCCCAATTCCGACGCCCTGATTGCCAGCATCGGGCTCACCCGCGGGCTACATCCTGATTTCGGCTCGGGCCTCTACGCCGGCGCTCCGATCGGCATTCCCTATGTGATGGTCGGCAGCACCCAGGCCAAGGTGGCCATCGGCTTTACCGACTACGGCAGCGAGAGCGATCCCGGCCCCTATCCCGTGCCCGCCGACGCGCCCATTGAGGGCCAACTGGCCAGCGGCGCCAGCTTCGGCGGTGACCGCCACGTGCTGGTGGTCGACCGCGATGCCAACCGGCTGTACGAACTTGGCAATGCCTATCCACAGGGCGACGGCAGTTGGCGCGCCAGCGTGGGCGCGGTGTTTCACCTCGACTCGAACGCGGTGCGCCCGGGCGGTCGGCCCGGCTGGACCAGCGCGGACGCCGCCGGCCTGCCGATCTTCCCGGGGCTGGTACGTTACGACGAGGCCGCCAGCGGCAGCATCCGCCACGCACTGCGCTTTACGGTCAGCAGCACGCGCCGCGCCTACGTGCCGCCGGCAACGCATTGGGCGTCATCCAACACCAACGCCAATTTGCCGCCCATGGGCATGCGCGTGCGGCTCAAGGCCAGCTACGCCATCCCGGCTGGCTTCAGCACCGAGAGCAAGGCCATTTTGCAGAGCATGAAAACCTACGGCATGCTGGTGGCCGACAACGGCTCCAACTGGTTCGTCAGCGGCGCCCCGGATGCGCGCTGGAACAACGACCAGTTGCTGCAGGAACTGGGCAGCGTGAAAGGCGCCAGCTTCGAAGTGGTTGGCATGGACGGCCTGGTCAAACCCTGAGCCGCTTGCGTACCATGGCCCTTTGTTCACGTGCAATTGCCGAAGGGAGATCCATGTCCAAAACTTTCACCGCCCTGGTCATCGAAGAACACGAGGGCAAGGCGCAGAGCAGCTTCAAGCAACTGGGCCTGGCCGATCTGCCGGACGACGACGTGCTGGTCGAGGTGCAGTACTCGGCCCTGAACTACAAGGACGGTCTGGCGGTCGCCGGCAACCGCAACAAGGTGGCGCGCAGCCTGCCGATGGTGGGCGGCATCGATCTGGCCGGCACGGTGGTCGAATCGCGCGCACCCCAGTGGAAGGCGGGCGATGCGGTGGTGCTGAACGGCTTTGGCCTGTCTGAGACGCACTGGGGCGGCTTCACGCGTTTTCAGCGCGTCAAAGCCGAATGGCTGGTGCCGCTGCCGCAAGCCTTTACCGCCCTGCAGGCCATGGCCATCGGCACAGCCGGCTACACCGCCGCGCTGTGCGTCGATGCGCTGGAGCGCTGGGGCCACGCCCAG
>JAUCDU010000216.1:0-4985 GCA_034674825.1 Giesbergeria sp. | reverse complement strand
GTGGCCAGGGCGATGTATTCGAGCCCGGCTACGGTGATGCGGTAGGGGCGCAGGGCAGCAGCCGCGCTGGCTGCGTGCCAGCTGGTGGGGTGGCTAGATGCCGGTGAGCTTGCCCAGTTCTTGAATGCGCTTGTAGCAGACGGCAATGTGCAATTCGCGGTCATGCATGCGGTTGAGCAGCTCGACGCCACGGTCGCGCCAGCCAGCGCTGCGGCCAATGTCGTTGGGTAGGTTGCGCAGCGCTGCAATGTCGCGCTGCTGCTCGGCGTTGATTGTTGATAGCTCTTTTTTGAGGAGCGCCTGTTCGCCCGCCAGGCGAACGAGTTCGTCGTGTTCCATGGTTTCGTAGTTTGTAGTGATAGGCATTGCAATGTACCGTTGTGCTGCGGTGTGGGGGCGGTCATGCTGCCTCCTGGGCCAGCACGGCGGCGGGCAGGGTTTCGATGTCGTGCGCGGCGTCGATCAGGCGGGCGGCGAGTTCGCGCAATTCGTCGCAAGTCAGGCGCACGCTCATGCTGGCTGCTGTAAAGAGGCCAATGTTCAGCCGCATTTCCGTCACGTTGGTGGTGGCATCGCGCAGCAAATCGATGGTGGCCCGCTCGTGGTCTGTCGATGCGGTGAGTTCGTGCCCCAGTGTGTCGGAGGCATTGCCGAACCGGCGCTGCCATGTGCGGCCGGGTCTATCGGTGGTGATGGCCGGGCGGGGGGTGTGGGTGAAGGTGCTCATGCTGCCACCTGCATCAGCTTCGCCACGGACCATGCCGCGTGGTCGCACGAATCGGCACAGGCTTTGTTGCCGCGCTGGTTCTTCACCTCGATGCGGCGCTGGGCCACCAGTTCGCTCATGGCGGTCATGGTGAGCTGCTCCACGCTCATCACATCGCGCAGATTGGTGCTCTTGCGCAGGCCGCGCTGGGCGCACACCTCGCTCTTTTTGCCGCCCAGGATGTTTTTGTAGATGGCGTTGGTGCAGTCGGCAAAGCCCTTGCCTGCCACGCCATGGGCGGCCAGCGTGCTGGTGAGCTGGTTGCGCGCTACGGTGCTTTGCACGCGCTTGGCAAGCCACACGGCATCGGCGGGCTTGGCCTTGTCGGCAATCTCGGCGGCCAGGGTCACGTCGCCGGTCTTGAAGCGGGCATACACCTCGTTCACCTGCATGTGCAGCTCGGGGCTGAGGTACTTGGCGTAGGCCAGGGCGATCTGCCAGTGGGCGAAGGTGCCGCCGCCCTTGCCCTTGGTGGCTTTGTAAATGTCCGCTGGGGGGACATTAAGCGTGCCGGCCACTACGGCAATGAATTCTTGCCCGGCCTCATCCTTCCAGCGGCGCGGGTCGCGCTTGCCATCTGCCTGCCCGGCCGCCTGCGCAGCCTTGAACAGGTCCGTCAGGCTGACCAGGCCTTCATCGTTGGTCTTGAGCGGTTGGCCGCCCAAAGTGATTGCTTGCATTTCGACTCCATGCGCCCGTTGGGGTGGGCGTTGGAGTAAATTTAGCCGGGCTTTATTATCTTGTCAACAGCCGGGCTAAATTTATTGTGCAATTTGATGGATTGATCGTTGGCTGTAACAGTGTGTGGCGGCTAGACTGTCGCCATTCCGTGACCAACCTCTTGTTTGCCATGCACTACAGCCCTGTTTGCCGAAAGCCCGCCATGCAACGCCAGCGTGGCGTGTCCGTCCTCACCATCATTGCCGTGGTGGTGGTCATCGTGGTGGGGTTGGTGGTCTACAAAGAGCGCAGCCGCGCTGCGGCCAAGGCCGAGCAGCAGCGCATAGAGCTGGTGCAGCGGCAAGAGGCCGAGCGCTTGCAGAGGGAGAAAGACGTTGCGGCGCAGCGCGAGCGCGAGGCGTTGCAGGAGCAGGCCCAAAGGGCCGAGCAGGAAAAGCGTGACCTGTTTGTCCAGTCTCTCAAGCGGTTTGATGATGTGGTAGTGCGCTTTTATGACGCCACCCGCGTGGCGGGCAGTACATCGCGCATAGCCCTGGCGCAGCCCGTCGCAACCATGCAGGCACTGCACCGCGAGGCCACGCAACTGGCGGTGCCGCCCTGTCTTGCCATTGGACGCGATGACCTGATCGAGGCCATGACGGCCCATGTGGATGCTTACATTGCCTTCATGCAGAACCGTGACAAGCTGGGTGGAATCCTGGCCGCTGCCCACTTCGAGAAGGCAGAAAAGAGTATCGAGCGCTACCGCTCGGCCCGCGCCGCTTGCCCGGCGCCGTAGTGGGTGGGCGTTTGGTGCCGAGGCGCTACGCCGGGCCGAGGATGTCCCGCAGCATGGTGAGGGTGGTGCGGCGCTGCGTCTTGCTGCCCTGGTGGGTGGCCTGCTTTTCAGCCCATAGGCTGATCACGAAGCCGTTGCGCTTGTAAAAGCGAACCACTGCCTCTTCGTTGTCTGCGTCCACCACGGCGATGCGGGCTGCAGACGGCGCGCTATCCAAAAGCATCTGGTCCATGGCCAGGTTCAGAATGTCGGCGCCTATGCCGTTGCCTTGGTGTTTTGTGGCAACGGCCAGGCGGCCTATCTTGATTGCCGGAAAATGGCTCAGACCGGGTTTGTCTTCAAGTCCCAGATCGAACTCTTCGGAGGCCATCAGTGTGATGGCGTCGTTGTTCAGCGTGAAATACCCCAGTACCTCATTGTGCACCTGGGAGTGCATAGCGACCGAAGTCAGGCCTAGCCGCGCGCTGTGAAAAAAGGGCGCCTTGTCGGTCAAAAACTCATTCAGGTGGGGTTTGCCGCAGTCAAACTGGTTGAGCAGGCTCTGTGGTGCGGCGGTGACTGGCAGCAGGCCGTAGCCGTCCAGCGGCAGGCCCATGAATCAGGCCGCGCCGCGGTACTGTTCCAGGAATGGGGCGTTGAGCGCATGCACTGCCCGGGCCTTGGCGGCCTCAATGCGGGCCTCTACCTGGGGGGTGATTTCCAGTGCATAGACCGATTGCACAAACGCGCGCTCGTCCTTGCGCGCTTTGTAGGCGCGGCGGATGAGCCGTTTTTTCGCGGTGCTGTGGGTTTTGCGGGTGGTGGTGTGCATGTTGTCCTGCTTCAGTGTTCCACAGGTTAGGGGCTTAAATTAGCATGCCTATTATCGCGCTTTGCAGTATCTGTTGCAAATATGTGCTTTAAGCGCAGCGATTCCTACTCGCTGTCTTGGTACCAATCGACCACCTGGTCTGCAAGTCCATCAGCGGTGGTGGCTTCGGCCAGCAGCACCAAGTCTGATTTGCGCAGCTTGTACGAGTAGTTTGCCCACCAGTCTTGCCAGGTGCGCACTGTCTCGGCGGGGAGCAGGTCTGTGGATGGTGTAAGCACCGCCAGGCCGATTTGCTCGCGCTTGCGAATGCGCATGAATGTTTCAAGATCGGTGGTGGCCTCCATCACGTTCAGTCGCGCCGTGTCGAGGCCGGCGTAGCAGGCGGAGACGACGCACGATGCGGTCTTGTGGTCGTCGTAGGTGATGTCAAAGGTGTGCATCTGGCCTTTGTCGGAAATCTGCAGTCCGGCCTCTGGCTGCGAGATGCTTTCATACCGCGTGTTCATGCGCAACTTCAGCATGCGTGCCATGGTTTCGCGCAGTTCGCCTTGTGCTATGCCTTGGGTGCGTGGCTTTCTGCCGTCGGCCACCACGGTCACCACGCGCTCGAAAGCACGCGACAGGGCCGCATCGGCGCTTCTTCCGCTGGCGTAGTGGCCCTCGCCAATGCCGATTTGGGGGCTCGCGCTCAGGTAGCGCAGCACGGCAGTGCCCTTGGCTTGTGCGAGTTCGGTGGTAAGTTCGCTGTGCATCCAAGCCCACGTTTCTTTGCTGAACCGGTTGCCATAGAAGCACTTGAGGCGCCCGGCCTCGTTTGCCACCCTAAAGTGCGTCAGTTTGCCTTTTTGTGCAATGGCCACGCCAATGACGAAGCGCTGGGGCACGCTCAGGTCGGGCTGAAATTCGATGGGGTGCCATTTGCCCTCAAACTCGGGGCTGGCTGTGCTGGGCTGGGGTGCGAGATGGCTTAAATTCATCATCAAATGACTCCCAGTCTGTCTTTTATCCATTGCTGAGCTGTGCGCTCGGCGATGAATGATAAGACTCGGGTGCTCATCTCGTCGGCCTGCTGCGGGTAAATCTGTTGTAACAGTTGGGTTATCTGCCCCCTGCATGCTCTCAGCGCCTGGGCGTGCGATTCTGCATGGTAGGCCATGCGATTCAAGGCTTGTTCAAAGGTGGCCCGCGCCATGGTGCCGCCCGCCTGGGCTTGCCTGAGCCTGCGCAGGGAGTCGCCGTCTGCGAGGTGGTGCGCAAGGTCCGTGCGGGTCCAGTCTTGCATGCCAAAGCACAATTCGTGGTCTATCGGCACGAAGGAGTCTTTGCTGATGTAGAGAACGTTCCCGGGGTTGCGGTCGATGTTGAGAAAGACTTCGTCAAACGCTGCGATGGCCAGACCTTCGGCGGTGCACAGTGCGGTCAGCCAGCGGTCGGCGCCCGCAGTGCCGGCAAATAAAGCTTTGATGCTGGAAAAGTCCAGCTTCTTGGACGCCCAGGCCAGCACAAAGCCCTGGTGCACCAGTTCGGGGCGAATGGTCTTTTTGCCCAGCGCCTTGATGGCCTTGGATTCGCTCAAGGTCAGTATTGCGGCATGGCGCGGGGTGGGCACCCCGGCGGCCCGCAAAAACAGCCAGGCCATTGCTTCGTTGCATGCGCACAGCCCATTCGGATCCAGCAGTTTGACCACGCTCACCACGGGTGCTGTTTGCACTGGGTAGCGTACCTCAGCCAGGTGGGTTGTGGGGTTTGCGCCCCTGTGGGCCAGTGCCCCCACGTAGGTGACGTAGGCCGCGTCGCCAAGCAGTGGGAAGGCGCCGTTCATGTGCCTGGCGTGTCGTCTGCGGCTATCGCGGTTTTCACCATGCGCACCATGGCGACGATGCTGGGGCTGAGCTGCTGCAGGGCTGCGTCGCCTTCTTCCAGTAGCGCAATCTCCACCAGCTTGCGCG
>JAUCDU010000215.1:0-4986 GCA_034674825.1 Giesbergeria sp. | reverse complement strand
CATCGCCGAGCACACCACCGGCTTTGACGCCATGGCCGAAGCGCTGCGCGCCCAGTCCTGGGCCGAGCTGGAGCAGGAGTCGGGCCTGGCGGAGGCAGAGCTGCGCGCCGCCGGCGAGCTGTACCTGAACGCCAGCAGCGTGATTGCCTGCTGGGGCATGGGCATCACGCAGCACAAGCATGCGGTGGACACCATCCAGGCCATCGTCAGTCTGCTCTTGATGCGCGGCAACATCGGCCGCCCCGGCGCTGGCCCTTGCCCGGTTCGTGGCCACAGCAACGTACAGGGCGACCGCACCATGGGCATCTGGGAAAGGCCGCCGGCCAGCTTGCTGGACAGCCTGGAAGCGGTGTTTGGTTTCCAGCCGCCGCGCACGCCGGGTGTGGACACGGTCGAGGCCATTCGTTTGATGCTGGACGGGCGCGGCAAGGTGTTCTTTGCGCTGGGCGGCAATTTCGCCGTGGCAACGCCGGACACGCTGGAAACCTGGAAGGCGCTGCGCCGCTGCGCGCTCACCGTGCATGTGGCGACCAAGCTCAACCGCAGCCATCTGGTGCACGGAACCGAGGCGCTCATCCTGCCGTGCCTGGGCCGCACCGAGATTGACCTGCAGGCCGGCGGCCCGCAGGGCGTGACGGTCGAGGATTCCATGGGCATGGTGCACCTCTCGGCGGGGATCAACCCGCCGGCGTCCGAGCACCTGCTGTCCGAACCCGCCATCGTTGCGCGCCTGGCGGCGGCCACCTTGGGCGCGCGCAGCAACGTTCCCTGGCGGGCCCTGGTGGACGATTACGCGCGCATTCGCGACCTGATCGAGCGCGTGTTCCCCGATTTCCACGACTTCAACGCGCGCGTCGCAGTCCCGGGCGGCTTTCGGTTGCGCAACACCGCCAGCGAGCGGGTGTGGGCGACGCCTTCGGGCAAGGCCAGCCTGCACGCACCCTTGGTGCCGCAAGACACGCCCTCGCACCTGGCGCGGGTGCGCCACCAGGGCCAGGTGGTGTTCACCCTGGCGACGGTGCGCTCGCACGATCAGTACAACACCACCATTTACGGCATGGACGACCGCTACCGCGGCGTCTATGGCCAGCGCCGGGTCGTCTTCATCCACGCCAAGGACATCCGTGCGCTGGGCCTGGCCGATGGCGACTGGGTGGACATCCACACCGTCTGGCACGACGACCAGGTGCGCCGCGCCGAGCGCTTTCGCCTGGTCGAATACGACATCCCGCGTGGCAATCTGGCGGCCTACTACCCCGAAACCAATGGCCTGGTGCCGCTTTCTGCCGTTGCCGATGCAGCGGGCACGCCGACCTCCAAGTCGATTCCCGTCCTGCTGGTGCCCCATGGAGAGGACATGGCTGTGGCGAGTCCGTGGCAGGCCGCGCTGGCGCCCGCATGACCGGCTCGGCTTCGCCCTTGGCCCATTCGATTCTTGCGGCTCTGGAGAGCATGGCCAGCAGCAGTCGGGACGCCGGCGCCGGCGTATCGCTGCCGCGCCTAGGCAAGCACCTGGGCCAGGGCGCAAGCGTGCTGCTGCGCGAACTCTCCACCATGGGCAGTGCGGTGATGGCGGGGCGAGCCGGCCCCGGTTGGGTGCGGGTGGAGCAGTGCGACGGGCGATGGCTGGTGCACCTGACGGACGCAGGCCGCGCGATTTTGAACGGCGTTTCTGAGCTGCCCCACCAAGAGGGGCCGGCAGCATGAGCATCGCCACGCCCTTGGGAGCCACGGAGCCGCGCCGGGTGCGCGTGTATGGCGAACCGGGCCTGCCTGAATCGGGCGACGCGCGGTCCGATGTGCTGGCCACCGAGGTGCCGGTGGCACTGGTGTTCAACGGCATTTCGCACGCCGTGATGATGGCGACGCCCGAGCACTTGGAGGATTTCGCGCTCGGCTTTGCGCTCAGCGAGGGCATTCTGGACAGCGCTGCCGATTGCCGCGGCACCACCGTACATCTGGCGGGTGAGGAGGCGCAGTTGCCGCAGGGTGTCATCGGCCTGGAAGTGCATATGGAGGTGTCGCCGCGCAGCTTCGCGCGCCTGAAAGACCGCCGCCGCAGCCTGGCGGGCCGCACCGGCTGCGGCGTCTGTGGCGTGGAGAGCCTGGCGGCACTCGATATGGCGCCTGCAAGCGTGCCGCGGCGCGACTGGGCCGAGCGCGTGGATCTGCAGGCCGTGCTGGCCGCGTTCGAAGCGCTGGGCGCGCAGCAGCCGCACAACGCGCACACGGGTTCGCTCCATGCCGCCGGCTGGGCCGTGCTGACCGAACGGGAAAGTGTCCAACTGGCGTGGGTGGCGGAAGACATTGGTCGGCACAATGCCCTCGACAAGCTCATCGGCTGGCTGGCACGCTCGCAGCGTCTGGGCGAGCCGGGCTTTGTCATCCTCAGCAGTCGCGGCAGCCACGAGCTGGTACGCAAATGCGCGCGCGTGGGGATTGCCGCGCTGGCCACGATTTCCGCGCCCACGGCCACGGGCGTGCTGCTGGCGGAGCGTGCTGGCCTGCGTTTGTGGGGCCTGTGCCGCGTGCCGCGCGGCGTTCTGTACGTGCCATGAACGGCGCCGCGCCATTCAAAGTGGGGTTAACCAGCCAAGCCAGCGGCGGCGCCCGCAGCGGCTTGGGCCGCAGGCCGCTATCCTGCACCGAGAAACTTTTTTACCTTTTTGTACTGGCACCATGAATTTTGCTTTCCTCGGGCTTGCCTGGCGCACGCTCCGTCGTGATCTCCGCGCCGGTGAACTGCGCCTGCTGATCGTTGCGGTGACGCTCGCCGTCGCCGCGCTGACCGCGGTTGGCTTCTTTGCCGACCGCCTGCAGGGCGGCCTGCAGCGTGACGCACTGCAACTGCTGGGAGGTGATTTCGTCGTCGCCAGCGACCACGCCACACCCGACGCCATCGTCGAGCGCGCCCGCGCGCTGGGCCTCGCCATGGTGCGCACGGCGAACTTTCCGACCATGGCGCGCGCAGAGGACGCACAAGGCGGCGCCAGCCGGCTGGTCGCCTTCAAGAGCGTGACGCCAGGCTACCCGCTGCGCGGCAGCGTCAGCGTGGCCGAGGCGCTGAACGCGCCCGGTCATCCCACGCGCGAGATTCCGGCGCGGGGCGAAGTCTGGGTTGATGCCTCGTTGCTGGACTCGCTTGGCCTCAAGCTGGGCGACCGGCTTTTGCTGGGCGATGCCAGCCTGCGCATTGCCCGCGTCATCACGCTCGAGCCCGACCGTGGCGCCGGTTTCATGAGCTTTTCACCGCGCGTCATGGTCAACGACGCCGATGTTGCGGCGACCGGTCTGGTGCAGCCCGCCAGCCGCATCACCTACCGGCTGGTGGTGGCGGGTGCAGCGGCAGCCGTGCGCCAGTTTCAGGGTTTTGTCGATGCGCAGTTGCAGCAGCCGGACATGCGCGGCATGCGCGTTGAATCGCTAGATTCCGGGCGCACCGACATGCAGCAGACGCTGGAGCGCGCGCAGAACTTCCTGAGCCTGGTCGCGTTGCTCGCGGCCATGCTGTCGGCGGTGGCCGTGGCGCTGGCGGCGCGCGCCTTTGCCGCCAGCCACCTTGATGCTTCGGCGATGCTGCGCGTGCTTGGCCAGAGCCAGCGGCGCATTGCCGCCAGCTACACGGCGGAATTCGCGCTGGTCGGCCTGTTGGCGAGCCTGCTGGGCGTGGTGCTGGGTTTTGCCGTGCACTACGTGTTCGTCTATCTGCTCTCTGGCCTGGTAACGGCCGGGCTGCCCGCTGCCAGTGTGGGGCCGGCGCTGCTTGGGGTGGGCGTGGGCATGACGCTGCTGCTTGCCTTTGGCCTGCCGCCGGTGCTGCAGCTGGCGCAAGTGCCGCCGCTGCGCGTCATCCGGCGCGACGTGGGCGCGCTGCGGCCGGCCTCGCTCGCCGTGCTGGGCCTGGGCGTGGCCGGCTTTGCCGCGCTGCTGCTGGTGGTCAGCCGCGACCTGCGCCTGGGATTGATTGCCATCGGCGGCTTTGCCGCTGCGGTATTGTTGTTTGCGCTGCTCAGCTGGCTGGCGGTGCGCCTGCTGCGCCGCACCGTGAACGAGGCCACAGCGCCGCGCTGGCTGGTACTGGCGACGCGGCAGATTTCGGCTCGCCCGGCTTATGCGGTGGTGCAGGTCAGCAGCCTGGCCGTGGGCTTGCTGGCGCTGGTGCTGCTGGTGCTGCTGCGCACCGACCTGATTGCGAGCTGGCGCGAAGCCACGCCGCCGGACGCACCGAACCGCTTTGTCATCAACGTCCAGCCCGATCAGGCCCAGGACTTTCGCGCCATGCTGGAAGGCGCTGGCGTGGCGCGCTACGACTGGTACCCGATGTTCCGTGGCCGCCTGGTGGCCATCAACGGCAAGGCGGTGAAGGAGGACCACTACGAAGACGAACGCGCCCAGCGCCTGGTCGAGCGCGAGTTCAACCTGTCGAACAGCGCGGTGCAGCCGCCGCACAACCTGGTGGTCGCAGGCGAGTGGAAAGAAGGCGAGAGCGGCGCCATCAGCGTGGAAGATGGCTTGGCCAAAACCCTGGGCCTCAAGCTTGGCGACACGCTGCGTTTTGACATGGGCGGCGTGCAGTCCGAGGCGCGCATCACCTCGCTGCGCAAGGTGGACTGGGGCTCGCTGCACGCCAATTTCTTTGTCATGTACCCGGTGGACGCCATGCCCGATGTGGCCATCACCTACCTCGCCGCCTACCGCGCGCCCGAGACGCCGGGGTTTGACAACGCGCTGGTGCGGCGCTTTCCGAACGTGACCAACGTCGACATGGGCGCCACGCTGGCGCAGATTCAGGGCGTGCTGGATCAGGTGATTCGCGCCGTGGAATTCCTGTTCGCCTTCACCCTGGCCGCAGGGCTCGTGGTGCTGTTTGCCGCCGTCACCGCCACGCGCGAAGAGCGCGCCCGCGAGTTCGCCATCATGCGGGCGCTGGGCGCGGGCAGCCGCCTGCTGCGCCAGGTACAGCGCGCCGAGCTGGCGGGCGTCGGC
>JAUCDU010000214.1:0-4988 GCA_034674825.1 Giesbergeria sp. | reverse complement strand
TCTTGCGTGTCGATATGACAGAGGTGCGTGAGATCCACACCGCCCTCTGCGGTCAGCCTTGGGCGGCCACTTTCTCCGCCTTGCTGTGCAGCTTGTTGAGCGCGCTGATGTAGGCTTTGGCGGATGCTACGACGATGTCCGGATCTGCTCCCACACCATTGACCACCCGGCCACTGCTTTGCAGCCGCACAGTGACCTCGCCCTGGCTCTCGGTCGAGCCACTGATGGCATTGACCGAATACAGAACCATCTCGGCGCCACTTTTGGCATGCTGTTCAATGGCTTTGAGCGAGGCGTCCACGGGGCCGTTGCCTTCGGACTCACCGCGTACTTCCTTGCCGCCAGCAGTGAACACCACATGGGCATGCGGGCGCTCGCCGGTTTCACTGTGCTGCGAGAGCGAGACGAAGGCATATTCTTCACCCTGGCTGGAGATGCTCTCATCGCTCACAAGCGCCAGAATATCCTCGTCAAAAATTTCGCTCTTGCGGTCTGCAAGCTCCTTGAAACGTGCGAAGGCCGTGTTCGTTTCTGCCTCGCTCTCCAGGCTCACGCCCAGGTCTTGCAGGCGCTGCTTGAACGCGTTGCGGCCGCTGAGTTTGCCCAGCACGATCTTGTTGGCGCTCCAGCCGACGTCTTCGGCCCGCATGATTTCGTAGGTGTCGCGCGCCTTGAGCACGCCATCCTGGTGGATGCCACTGGCATGTGCAAAGGCGTTTGCGCCGACCACTGCCTTGTTGGGTTGGACGACGAAGCCGGTTGTCTGGCTCACCATGCGACTGGCGGCGACGATGTGCTGCGTGTCGATGCCAACCTCAAGTCCGAAATAGTCCTTGCGCGTCTTGACCGCCATGACGACTTCTTCCAGTGCACAGTTGCCCGCGCGCTCGCCCAGGCCGTTGATGGTGCATTCCACCTGACGCGCGCCGCCGATCTTGACGCCGGCGAGCGAGTTGGCGACCGCCATGCCCAGGTCGTTGTGGCAGTGCACCGACCAGACGGCCTTGTCGCTGTTGGGTACGCGCTCGCGCAGGGTCTTGATAAAGTTGCCGTACAGCTCGGGGACGGCGTAGCCCACCGTGTCAGGCACGTTGATGGTGGTGGCGCCCTCACGAATGACTGCCTCGATCACGCGGCACAGGAAATCCACATCGCTGCGGTAGCCGTCTTCAGGGCTGAACTCAATGTCGCCGCAAAGGTTGCGCGCGAATCGCACGGACTGGATGGCCTGCTCCAGCACCTGGTCGGGCGTCATGCGGAGCTTTTTCTCCATGTGCAGCGCGCTGGTGGCAATAAAGGTGTGAATGCGCGCCCGGTTGGCGCCTTTCAAGGCCTCTGCGGCCCGCGCAATGTCGCGGTCGTTGGCGCGCGAGAGCGAGCAGATCGTGGAATCCTGAATGCTGTTGGCAATCAGCTGCACGGCTTCGAAATCGCCGTTAGAGCTGGCGGCAAAACCAGCCTCGATCACATCGACCTTCAGGCGTTCGAGTTGGCGCGCAATGCGCAGCTTCTCATCGCGCGTCATGGATGCGCCGGGCGACTGCTCGCCATCGCGCAATGTGGTGTCAAAAATGATGAGTTTGTCTGCCATCGTGCTTCTCCAAAAACTGCTGGGGGAATTAATTTGCTTCTGCGGTGGCCAGAGCGTGAGCAACCGCGTATTTTGCGCTTGGCAGCCCTTGGGCCAGGGCGCGCTCCAGTCCTGAGGCAATGGCTTTGAGCGACGCCGCAATCACGTCCGCATCCATACCGACACCAAAAAGGGTTAGTGCATCGTCCACGCGCAACTCCAGGAAAGCGGCAGCCTTCGCGTCTGCCCCCGCGCCGATGGCGTGCTGGTGGTAGTCGAGCACGCGCACTCGGTGGCCGGTCGCCTCTTGCAGCGCATGCATGAACGCGTCGATCGGGCCGTTGCCCTTGCCTTCGATGCGCACCATGGCGCCATTCCATGGCAACTGGCCGCGCAGCCTCACAGAGCCGTCGGTATGCGTATCCAGCACCCGGTCGCGCAGCGCCTGGACGGTAACAAGGCCGTACTCGCGTTCAAACAATGCGTAAAGCTCTGCTGCGCTCAGTTCCGTGCCGCCCACATCCATGGCTCTCTGCACCACTTGCATGAACTCAATCTGCAGCCGGCGCGGCAATGCGATGCCGCATTCGCTCTCAAGCAAATAGGCGATGCCGCCCTTTCCCGATTGGCTGTTGACGCGAATGATGGCTTCGTAGCTGCGGCCGAGGTCCTTGGGGTCTATCGGCAAGTAGGGAATGGCCCAGACATCGCCCTCCTGGCGCGCTGCAAAGCCTTTTTTGATGGCGTCCTGGTGCGAACCGGAAAACGAGGTGTAGACCAGATCGCCGGCATACGGATGCCGCGCGGGCACCGGCAGCTGGTTGCAATGCTCGACTTCGGCCCGGATGGCGTCGATGTCGCTGAAATCCAGGGCTGGCGAGACGCCCTGCACGTACAGGTTCAACGCCACGTTCACGATGTCGAGGTTGCCAGTGCGCTCACCGTTGCCAAACAGACAGCCTTCGACCCGGTGGGCACCGGCCATCAGCGCGAGCTCGGCCGCAGCCGTCCCGGTACCACGATCGTTGTGCGGATGCACAGACAGCACCACTTCAGGCCGATCGGCAAAGCGGCGGGCCATCCATTCGATCTGGTCGGCAAAGACGTTGGGCGTGGAGGCTTCGACCGTGGTGGGCAGATTCAAAATCACCGGCCGGCCGGCGCCCCATGCGGCAATTGCCGTCTCACAGGCTTGGAGCGACACCTCCAGCTCCGCCAGGCTGAAAGTCTCGGGCGAATACTGCAATACCCACTCTGTTTCCGGCCGGGCGTCGGTCAGGGTGCGCACCAGCGTCACATGGCGCTCAACCAGCGCCATGACGTCGGGTACCGCCATGCCAAAGACGACTTCGCGCCAGACCGGCGCCACCGCGTTGTAGACGTGAACAATGGCGCGGCGCGCACCCGCGACAGATTCGACCGTGCGCGCAATCAACTCTTCGCGGGCCGGTGTCATGACCTGGATGGTCACGTCGTCCGGGATGCGGCCCTCTTCAATCAGTCCGCGTACAAAGTCCCACTCCACCTGCGAAGCAGCCGGGAAGCCAACCTCAATTTCCTTGAAGCCGATGCGCACCAGCATGTCGAACATCCGCATCTTGCGCGCAATGTCCATAGGCTCCACCAGCGCCTGGTTGCCATCACGCAGGTCGGTGGACAGCCAGATGGGCGCGCGTGTCAGAACAGCGTCGGGCCAGGTTCGGTCTTTAAGACCGATGGGGGCGAATGCGCGGTACTTGGTGTGGGGCTGCTGGAGCATGGCGTGTTCTCTGCATGGTTGGAAAATCAACCAGCAACCCAAAAACAAAACGGCCCGTTGCTGGTGCGAACGGGCCGAAGTGAGGATTTTGCTTGCGCGCTACCGTAACCGCCCGTGAGGAACGTTTAGTAGGGCTAGCGAAATCTTGGTCATGAGGGGACCTACTCTAGCACAGGTTTTTCAGTTGTGCAGGCCGCGCTCGTCGGGCTCGTCGGTGGAAGTGCTGATGACGCTGGTCTGTTGCCCCTTGGATTTGCGCCACGCATAAACACCATAGCCGCTGAATCCATAGAACATGAAGATGCAGAACAGCACCAACGAGGGTCGGATGCTGATCATGGCCAGGCCAAGAGCAATCAGCACGATGACCGCAAAGGGCACGCTCTTTTTCATCTGCACCTCCTTGAAGCTGTAGAACGGCACATTGGTCACCATCGTGAGCCCTGCGTACAGCGTCAGGGCAAATGTGATCCAGGTGATCTGGTTCCAGCTGAGCCAGCCCGGAAGGCCACGCCCGACCCCGAATTCGGTCAGCAACCAGATGAACCCGACCACCAAGGCGGCAGCAGCTGGCGATGGCAAACCTTGAAAAAACCGCTTATCCACCACGCTGGTGTTGACGTTGAAACGCGCCAGCCGCAAAGCTGCGCACGCGCAGTACACAAAGGCCGCGATCCAGCCCCAGCGGCCCAGATCTTTCAGTGCCCACTCATAGGCAATCAGCGCAGGGGCAGCGCCAAACGAAACCATGTCAGAGAGCGAATCCATCTGTTCGCCGAACGCGCTTTGCGTGTTCGTCATGCGCGCCACGCGACCATCCAGGCTGTCGAGGACCATGGCGGAAAAAATGCCGATACCAGCCAGATCGAAATGTCCGTTCATGGCCATGACGATGGCGTAAAAGCCCCCAAACAGCGCCGCCAGCGTGAACAGGTTGGGCAGTATGTAAATGCCTTTGCGCCGCTTGCGCACGAACACGCCATGGGGCGCGCCGTCGTCGTCGGTTTCATGCATCAAATAGGCCTCCAGCGCTTAATTTTATTGCGCATATAGCTATTCTTTTAATAGTATTTACTGCGGGAACTCAGGCGGCAGTGTAGTCGTGACGGCAGGCTGCCTTCGAAACAGCAAAGGCCACCGAAGTGGCCTTTGCATCGCTTGCCGAATGCTCGCGATCAGTTGCGGGTCTGGTCGACCAGCTTGTTCTTGGCAATCCAGGGCATCATCGCGCGCAATTGGCCGCCGACCTTTTCGATGGAATGCTCGGCGGTGTTGCGGCGGCGTGCCGTCATGCTTGGGTAGTTCAGACGACCTTCCTGAATGAACATCTTGGCATAGTCGCCGTTCTGGATGCGCTTGAGCGCATTGCGCATCGCTTCGCGGGACTGCTCGTTGATGACTTCGGGGCCGGTCACGTACTCGCCGAACTCAGCGTTGTTCGAGATCGAGTAGTTCATGTTGGCAATGCCGCCTTCGTAGATCAGATCGACGATGAGCTTGAGCTCGTGCAGGCATTCAAAGTAGGCCATTTCTGGGGCGTAGCCAGCTTCGACAAGGGTTTCGTAGCCCATCTTGATCAGCTCGACCGCGCCGCCGCAGAGCACTGCCTGCTCGCCGAACAGGTCGGTCTCGGTCTCTTCCTTGAAGTTGGTCTCGATG
>JAUCDU010000213.1:0-5070 GCA_034674825.1 Giesbergeria sp. | reverse complement strand
ACGATGGTGATGCCGAACTCGTGGAAGAACTTGCCGATGATGCCGCCCATGAAACCAATCGGCAGAAACACCGCCACGATCGACAGCGTGGTGGCCAGCACGGCGAGGCCAATCTCCTGCGTACCTTCCATGGCCGCCTGGTAACTGCCCTTGCCCATCTGCACGTGGCGCACGATGTTCTCGCGCACGACGATGGCGTCGTCAATCAACAGGCCCACACACAGGCTGAGCGCCATCAGCGTGATCATGTTGATGGTGAAGCCGAACCAGTACATGAACAAGAAAGTGCCGATGATGGAAATCGGCAGCGTCAGGCCCGTGATCACCGTCGAGCGCCACGAGTTCAGAAACAGGAACACGATCAGCACGGTCAGCAGGGCGCCCTCGATCAGCGTCTGGCGCACGTTCTGCACGGCAACCCGAATCGGCCGGGCGCTGTCGCCAATGGTCTCCAGCCGCACACCGGCCGGTAGCTCGGCGCGCAGTGCGGCGACCGCACCGTTCAGCCCATCAACGACCTCAATGGTGTTTTCCCCCTGCGCCTTTTGCACCGAGAGCAGCAGCGTGCGCTGTCCGTTGTAGAGCGCCAGGCTCTCCACCTCTTGCGCGCCGTCTTCCACCCGGCCCAATTGCTCTACCCGCACCGGGGCGCCGCTTTTGCGCGCGACGATGATGCGACCGAAATCCTCGGGCCGCTGCATGCGCGCGTCGATCTGCACCACGCGCTCCTGATTCTTTGAGCGGATGGCGCCCAGCGGCAAGTCCTGGTTTTCGCTGCGTACGGCGCTGGCCACTTGCTCGGGCGTGATGCCAAAGGCTTCGAGTGCCTTGGGGTCGAGGTAGATATTGATCTCGCGCCGCGTGGCACCCACGAGGTTCACCGCACCGACGCCGCGCACGTTTTCCAGGCGCTTGCGCAGCGTCTGGTCGGCCCAGGTCGTCAGTGCCTGGGCCGACAGCGGGTCTTTGGCCTCGGCCACCGGAAGTACGGCCAGCGACCACACGGCCCTGCTGGCGGGATCAAAGCGCAGCACGCGCGGCTCTTTCACCTCGTCGCGCAGCAAGGGGCGCACGATGGCAACCTTCTCGCGCACATCTTCGGCGGCTTTGCGGCCGTCGATGTGCAGCTGAAATTCGATGATGACCACCGCGCTGCCTTCACTGCTGCGTGAGGTGAGGGCGTTGATGCCGGCGACCGAGTTCACCGCCTCTTCAATCTTTTTGGTGACCTCGCTCTCGACAATTTCGGGCGACGCGCCGGGGTATTCGGCCGTGACCACCACGACCGGGAAGTCGATGTCGGGAAACTGGTCGACCTTTAGCCGCTGGTAGGAAAAAATCCCCAGCACGACGAAGGCGAGCATCACCATCGTGGCGAACACGGGGTTGCGAAGGCTGACTTTGGTGAACCACATGGCGGTCTGCGCGTGCGTTCAATGTGCCGCAGCAGCGCCAGGCGCTGGCGGGGTCGCGGCGCCCGTGCTGTCCGAGGCCGGCGGCAGTTTGAGGGCCGTTCCCGCAGGCAGCGCGCCCACGCGCGCGGTCAGCACCCTGGTGCCTTCCGGCACGCCCTGTATGGCGACCCAGGTCACACCATCGACCTGTACGCGTTTGCCGACCTGCACCGTGCGGTGCGCCACCTGGCTGCCTTCGGCGATTTGCACATAGGGCTCGGCCTGGTCGGTGCGCACGGCATCCAGCGGCACGGCAAGTGCCCGCTCGGAGCCCGACTGGATGGCGCCTTGGACGAAGACGCCTTGGCGCAAGCCGGGCAGGGCGCTTGCGTTGTCGATGGCCAGGTACACCGGCACCGCGCGCGAACCTGCCTGCGCGCTGGGGCTGATGCGCACGACGCGCGCCTGCAGTTCCTGATGCGTGCCTTCGAGCCTCAGCGTGGCCGTCTGGCCCACGCGCACCTGGACGGCCTGCGCGGCCGGGACCAGGGCTTCGACTTCCAGGTGAGAAAGGTCGACCACTTCGAGAATGCGCGCCTCAACGCTCACACGCTCGCCGTTCTGCACCAGACGTTGCGCCACCATGCCGTCAATCGGGCTCTTGAGCACCGTGTCGGCCAGTGACTTGCGCGCCACATCGGCACCTGCCAGCGCAGCCTGGTAGGTCGCTTTCGCGGCGGCAAGGCTCGCCTGCGAGGTTTCAAGTGCCGTTTTGGAAATGAAGCCCTGCGCCACCAGCGCCTGGTTGTTGTCGAACTGCCGCTGCGCGATATCGACCTGCGCACGTGCCGCGTCGGCCTGTTGCTGCGCCTGGCGCACCCGCGCCTGGGTTTCGGTCGTGTCGATGCGCGCCACCACTTGCCCAGCGCGCACCCGGTCGCCTTCGCGCAGCGCAAGATCCTGCAGCTCGCCCGCCACACGCGCCTTGATGGTGGCCGACTGCACGGCGCGCAGGGCGCCCGAAACCGGAATACCCAGGGTCAGGGAACGTGGCTGCAGCTCAATCACCTCGTTGGCTGCAATCTCCATCACCACGCGCTCCGCGCGCACTTCGCTCGCTGCCTTTTGCTGTGCTTTGCGGGCAGATATTGCACGCAAGGCGCCTGCGGCGACCAGCGCGAGAACGATGGCGACGACGATCCAGGGAATCCAGCGTTTCATGATTTTTTGCGCGTAAGGGGAGCAGGATCGGGCGGCGCCGCACGCGCGCACAGGCCATAGAGCAGGCTGTCGATCTGGTTGTCGATGAAGGCCTGTGGATCGAAATGTTCGGCATTGGGCATGCAACCCGCCATGGAGTGGCGTGTGAGCATAAAGAACATCAGCGGCGCAATCACGGCGTGCACCGCGTACACCGGGTCCACCGACCGGAACTCGCCCGAGGTTATGCCGCGTGCCAGTACACGGCCGATGAGCTGCTGCGCCGGTTCAATGACTTCGCGCTGATAGAACTGCGCGATTTCGGGGAAGTTGCCCGCTTCGCACAGCATGAGCTTGGTAATGCCGGCGGCGCGCGTGCTGCCTATGCGCTCCCACCAGGCCTGGTAGCAGGCCCGAAGCATCTCGCCCGTGCTGCCGGTGAATTCGTCCATCTCGGCGGACCATTCTGCGAAGCGCCCGACGATGGTTTCTCGCACCACGGCCTTGAACAGCTCTTCCTTGCTGGGAAAGTACAGGAACAAGGTGCCCTTGGAAACACCGGCCCGCGCAGCCACTTCTTCGACGCGCGTGGCGGTATAGCCCTTTTCCACAAACAGTTCGAGCGCAGCGTCCAGCAACTCGCCGGGGCGTGCTTCTTTGCGGCGCTCACGCTTGGACGCAGGCGGGGAGGGTGGAACGGGCGTAGGCACGAATAATTTACTGACTAACTGGTTAGTAATGTAGCAAAGCCGCACAGACCGGTCAATCGCATTGCAGCGCGCAATAGCCCCAACGCCGACAGATTGTCGGAAGTGTTTAGCATCGTTGTGGCGCGCGCGTTCTGCCGCACGGACAAGAAAGGCACACGATGACCGAAGCACGAGACCAGGGATTCCCTGATTTCTATTCCCAGGCACCCACGATCACGGTGCGCGACCCACTGGCCCAATTTCTGGGCGCTGCCAAAGACGGTCTCATCCAGTACAGCTACACCGACGTGGTGCGCTTGTCAGGCCATTCCTGCCCAACCGTCGCTGGCGCCTACCTGATGGCGCTGCATGGCCTGCGCGCACTGTATGGGGACGAGACGCCGGTGCGCGGCGATGTGGAAGTCTTCATGCATGGTGCGCCGGGCAGTGGCGTGACGGGCGTCATCTCGTCGGTGGTGCAACTGGTGACCGGCGCCGCCGGCGAAACGGGATTTCCCGGTGCCGGCAGCCTGGGTCTTTTCGCACGCAAGAACCTGCTGCGCTTTGGTGCCGACGTCGACGGCGTGCTGGGCATGCGCCGCCGCGACACCGGCAAGGCCGTCACGGTGCACCACGACAGCGCCATCGTCCCCTGGCCCGATGAGATGCGGCCACTGGTCGCCAAGGCATTTTCCGAGCAGGCCAACAGCGCCGAGCTGGAACGCTTTGGCCAGCTCTGGCAGGAACGGGTGCGGCTGATGCTGGTGGACCATGCCGACGACCCGGCGCTGGTGTGGGTGCGCGACTGGCACCCCGGCGCATGAACCCCCACAACTACGAAGGAGCTTGACGCCATGGCCAACACAAACAATCCACCCGCAACCACCGCCCCGACGGGCAACGCCACCATCACTTTGGGTGGCGGCTGCTTTTGGTGCACCGAAGCCGTTTTTGACCGCGTGCGCGGTGTGACCGATGTGCAAAGCGGCTACTGCAACGGTCATGTGCACAGCCCGACCTATGAGCAGGTCTGCACCGGCAACACCGGGCATGCGGAAGTCGTGCGCGTGCAGTTTGACGAATCCGTCATCAGCCTGCGCGAGATTCTGGAAATTTTCTTCGCCACGCACGACGCCTCGCAGCTCAACCGCCAGGGAAATGATGTGGGCACGCAGTACCGCAGTGGCATTTACTACGAGACCGAAGCCCAAGGAGAACTCGCTCGCCAGATGATCAAGGAAATGACGGAGGAGGGCGTCTACGACGCGCCGATCACCACCGAAGTCGCGCCGCTCGCCAACTGGAGCGCCGCCGAGGCGTATCACGACGATTACTACGCCCGCAACCCGAACCAGGGCTACTGCACGGCGGTGGTGGGCCCGAAGGTGGCCAAGTTTCGCAAGACGTTTGTGCGGTTTTTGAAGGAAGGTTGAGACGAAAATCTGATGAAACTGGCCTCTGGCGCTTTTTGGGTGGGCGAAGGTTGCTATAAAAAAAGGAAACCCTTGAGCAATGGGCAGGCGTCCAAAACTTTGAACGTGTGTCCGCTGACAAGGTCAACACACGCTCGTCGGCGTCAGCCGGTGAGAACCCTGTCTTTCACACGATTTTTCCCAGTGACCTCAAAAGCTCTCGGCATTTGCCGTCTCTATCTTGTGCGACTGCCGGCCGTACTCTTGCTGACCACCCTGGCCGCCTGCAGCAGCACACCTCCCAGCCCACCCCCAGCCACCCACGAAACACAGGTAGCCCCCTCTGCCGCACCCCCGATCAAAATTGGCAACGCC
>JAUCDU010000212.1:0-5145 GCA_034674825.1 Giesbergeria sp. | reverse complement strand
CAAGGAAGTTGTATCGCTTCGCCCGGTGGATATTGCCGATGTGTTGACGCTGCTTGAACCTTCTGTCGCCTGCCAGCTGCTCGAGCGATTGCCCAGCCAGTCCAAGATATTTTCCTATCTGGAGGCGGAAGTTCAGGTGGCGCTGGCAAAGGAATGTCCGCGCGCCAGCCTGGTGCAAATAGTGGGTGGAATGCCTGCCGACGAGCGGGCCGATTTGTACAAGCACCTTGATCAACGCCAGCGTGACGCGCTGCTTCCGGGGCTGGCGCATGCCAAGCGCGAAGACATTCGGCGCCTGTCCGCGTACCAGGAAGGCACGGCCGGCGCCTTGATGACTTCGGACTATGCCACCCTGAACGCCACGATGGATGTCGCCGGGGCCCTGACCGCCTTGCGCAAGGAGGCGCCCGACGCTGAGACGATCTACCACGCGTACGTGATCGACGCCCAGAGAAAATTACAGGGCGTCGTCTCCTTGCGCGTATTGATTTTGTCTTCTCCAGAGCAAATCATTGGCGACATCATGGTGCGCGGGCCCGTGTCCTGCAATGTGGCCGACGACCAGGAAGACGTGGCCCGCAAGGTCGCCCGCTACGACCTGATTGCCTTGCCGGTGGTGGACGAGAGCGGCGCTTTGGTGGGCATCGTGACGCACGACGACGCGATGGACGTTGCCAGCGATGAAGCCACCGACGACTTTCGCAAATCTGGCGGTGTTTCCACCATGGTGGGAAAACTCAAAGATGTCACGCTTGGAATGTTGTACCGCAAGCGCGTTTTCTGGCTGGTGTTTTTGGTCTTTGGAAACCTGTTTTCTGGTTTTGGCATTGCACACTTTGAAGATGTGATTGCTGCCAATCTGGTTCTGGTTTTTTTCCTGCCGTTGTTGGTGGACAGTGGTGGCAATGCCGGTTCTCAATCTGCCACTTTGATGGTGCGTGCGTTGGCCACCGGCGAGGTCGTCCTGCGCGACTGGTTCTCATTGGTGGGACGCGAAGCGCTGGTGGCGCTATTGCTGGGCGCCACCATGGCGGTGGCGATTTCGGTGATTGGTTATTTTCGCGGTGACGCAGTCTTGTCGCTGGTTTTGGCGCTCAGCATGATGTCGGTGGTCATGATTGGCTGCATTATTGGCATGAGCCTGCCTTTTATGCTGAGCAAGCTCGGTTTTGACCCCGCAACAGCCAGTGCGCCTTTGATTACCTCGGTCTGCGATGCCTCGGGTGTGGTTTTGTACCTGTTTATTGCGTCGCGGCTTTTGACCGTGGGCTGAGCCGGCCTCGGCCCGGCTGCAAGAACAGCAAATACACGCTGAACCTCGGCGCTCTGTCATGGCTTGCCTTCTGGAGAAGCATTATTCCAACCATCCAAAAACGAACTCCCTATCCCATGCGTTACGCCGCGTTCGCGCTGTGTGTGGTGGGTTTTCTGGCCAGCGCCGCGGGCTTGGTGCTGGCCCCTGATTTTTGGTTCGTCTGGTGCACGCTGGCCGTGTTTGCGGTGTTGACAGTGGTTGGGCTGCACGATCTTCGGCAAACGCCGCACGCCATTTTGCGCAACTATCCGGTCATCGGACACTTGCGGTTTCTGCTGGAATTCATCCGGCCGGAAATGCGCCAGTACTTTATCGAGAGCGACTCCGAAGCCACGCCGTTTTCACGTGCCCAGCGCTCGCTGGTGTACCAGCGCGCCAAGGGGGATGCAGACAGCCGCCCGTTTGGCACCCAACTGAGCGTGTCGGCACTGGGCTACGAATGGATCAACCATTCGATGACGCCCACCACACTGCCCAGCCACGACTTTCGCATCACGATTGGCGAGCACTGCGCGCAGCCCTACAGCGCCAGCGTGTTCAGCATCTCGGCCATGAGTTTTGGCGCACTGTCGGCCAATGCCATTCTCGCGCTGAACAAGGGCGCCAAGGCAGGCAACTTTGCCCACGACACCGGCGAGGGCTCGATCTCGCAGTACCACCGCCAACACGGCGGCGCGCTGATATGGGAGATCGGCTCGGGCTACTTTGGCTGCCGCAACGACGACGGCAGTTTCAGCGCCGAGCGCTTTGCCGAGAACGCGCAGGACCCCCAAGTCAAGATGATCGAGATCAAGCTCAGCCAGGGCGCCAAGCCGGGCCATGGCGGCGTGTTGCCCGGGGCCAAGGTGACGGCTGAAATCTCGGCCGCGCGTGGCGTGCCCATAGGCGTGGATTGCATATCGCCGTCGTCGCATAGCGCCTTTACAACGCCAACGGAGCTGATGCATTTCATTGCCAAGCTGCGCGATATGTCGGGCGGCAAACCGACCGGCTTCAAATTCTGCCTGGGGCATCCGTGGGAGTGGTTTGCCATTGTCAAAGCCATGCAGCACACCGGCATCACGCCCGATTTCATTGTGGTGGATGGCGCCGAGGGCGGCACCGGCGCGGCACCGGTCGAGTTCACCGACCACGTCGGCGCGCCCCTGCAGGAGGGGCTGCTGCTGGTGCACAACACGCTTGTTGGCGTGGGGCTGCGCGAGCGTATCAAGCTGGGTTGTGCCGGCAAAGTCATTACCGCTTTTGACCTGGCCCGCATGATGGCGCTGGGCGCCGACTGGTGCAATGCCGGGCGTGGTTTCATGATGGCGCTGGGCTGCATCCAGGCGCAAACCTGCCACACCGGCAAATGCCCGACCGGCGTCACTACGCAAGACCCATTGCGCCAGCAGGCGTTGGTGGTGCCCGACAAGGCCGTGCGGGTGGAGAACTTTCACCGCAGCACGCTGCATGCCCTGCAAGAACTGGTGCAGGCTGCGGGCTTGGAGCACCCGCACCAGATTACCGCGCACCACATCGTGCGGCGCATCTCCGACACCGAGGTTCGCTTGTTGAGCAATCTGATCATGCAGGTGAAACCGGGCGCGTTGCTGGGGCCGCTCGATGGGCAGCACAACGTCTTTCGCACCTACTGGCCGCTGGCCAGCGCGGACAGTTTCCAGCCCGTGCTGGTAGAGCCTTCGGCTGAGGGCGCGCAGGCGGCGCAAGAGATGGCGCAGCCTGACTGAGGCGCTGTACCAGCGCTGCGGCGCTGCGACGGCGGTAGAGGGAAATATTGTGGTCAAAATGGCCTCTAACGCTTTTACAGTAAGCGCTAGTAGCTATTATTTTTGATGCTCCCGTGCGTTTCGGTTTGCCACATGCGCCGTGAGAAGGCGAGAAGGAGTTCAGATGCACACAGGCAGCTGCCTATGCGGCAGGGTCCGCTATCGGTACGACGCAGAGATCGAAGAAGTCTCCATGTGCCACTGCACCCAGTGCCAAAAAGCCCAAGGCTTGGCCTTTGTCGCTGTCGCGCCGATCGTTGCGGCGCAATTCGCCATTACGCAAGGGAAGGAATTCCTGAAAGAGTTTCGGGCGCTTGCGCACAAGGCCAGGGTCTTTTGCAAAGAGTGCGCCAGCCCGCTCTACAGCGTTCGCGACGATCTGCCTCAGGTGCTGCGTTTGCGCATCGGCACGCTGGAGACGCCCATCCGCCCGAAGATGCAATACCACGGGTTCGTCGCATCCAAGGCGGCCTGGTACGAAATCAACGACGACCATCCCCAGTACCAGGGGCTGCCGCCGCCATAGCGTGCCGGGCCGGAACGCCGGTGGGCTTCAGCGCTCGGGTTGATCCCCGTCTGCGAGGCAAGCGTCCTGCGCGTCAGGCCGCGTCGTCGGCCTCGCTGCGCGCCAGCCGTTCGCTCTTCCAGTACACATCGTCGCCGCCATCCATGCGGTTGGCCACGCGTGAGAGCACGAACATCAGGTCCGACAGGCGATTCAGGTAATGGCGCGGCGCGTCGCGCACCGCCTCCTCGCTGCCCAGCGCCACCACCGCACGCTCGGCGCGGCGGGCCACGGTGCGGCAGATGTGGGCCTGCGCAGCGGCGCCTGGTCCAGCTGCAACACGGCGGATTCCTTGAGCAGCTCAAAACCGGGGATCGACAGCTCGCCGCCCAGGTTGAAGAGCTGGTGCTGCACGTCGATCAGCAGCTCGCGCACTTCGGGCGGCAGCGTCTCGCACAGCAAGAGGCCAATGTGTGAATTGAGCTCGTCCACATCGCCCATGGCCTGTATGCGCAAATGGTGTTTGGGAACCCGCGTGTTGTCGCCCAGGCCCGTGGTGCCGTCGTCACCGGTGCGCGTGGCGATTTGTGTGAGGCGCTTGCCCATGGCCGTCTCCTGCTGTTCTAGATGGCGGCAAGGTTACATCACGCTCCCAAATGTGGGCCAGCGCAACCAAAGGCAAAAGGGCTGGCTTTTGCCCGCCAGCCTTGTTGCAATGCGGGCGTCCGAGTTTTAGCAAAGGAAGATCCATGCGCCAGAGCGCCCGAAACCACCATTTTTTTGACACCCGCAGCGTGATGCTGTTTGCTGCACTCACCATGGGCGGCGGCGTGGCGCTGCAGGCGCGCGCAGCCGATGGTGCGCCGCCGAGCGCTGCCGCGTCCAAGGCACAGCCTGCCCCAGCCGCCAACCCTGCCAACCGGCCGCCGGCCATGGCGCACAAGAACACGCCGCCGCCAATGACCACGTCGCCGGCATTCGGCCCTGCGCCCAAGGCCGAGCAGAGCGGCGCGGCGCAAAACCCGGATGTGCGGCCAAGCATTGCCGCCACCATGCCCACCGAGGCGCGCACGGCATTTGACCGTGCCGACAGCAACGGTGATGGAACATTGAGCGCGAGCGAAGCCGAGCGGCTGCCTGCAATCAGCGCGCGCTTCAGCACCCTCGACACCAACCACGATGGCGTGCTCTCGGCAGACGAATTTCGCGCTGGCGCGCGCAACTGACTGAAGCACCGTGCGGCGCTACCATGGCCTCCTACAGGAGACCTGCCATGAACGCCCCCACCGCCGCCGCCCATTTGCTGCCTGAATTCGCCCCGCGCCCGGTGCCGCAGGGCCTGCTCGATGCGCTTGCCGCGCGCTTCGGCGCGCAGTGCAGCACCGCCTTGGCGGTGCGCGAGCAACACGGGCGCGACGAAGGCTCGCTGCAGGCGCCGCCGCCGTCCGCCGTGGTGTTTGCCGAGAGCACGCAGGATGTGCAAGACACGCTCTGCCTGGCGAATGAACACGGCGTTCCCGTCATTCCCTACGCTGCAGGCTCATCGCTCGAAGGGCACT
>JAUCDU010000211.1:0-5149 GCA_034674825.1 Giesbergeria sp. | reverse complement strand
CCCGCCTCTTGGAAGCGTGGCAGAGTGGTCGATTGCACCGGTCTTGAAAACCGGCGACGGGCAACCGTCCGTGAGTTCGAATCTCACCGCTTCCGCCAGTCATCAATAAGGCTCTGGGTCTCAGGACTCAGAGCCTTTTTACTTTCAAACGCCTTGACCGAAGGATTGATCATTCGCTTATCGCTGGGCAAGTAACTACACGCAGCAGCAAAAAGAACCCAATCACCACTGCTTGTACCCCAAGGGAAGGGCATTGAGCAGTTGCCGCGTATGCTGCCACTGCGGTAAATGGACATTGAGCAGGGCCACAAAGCGCTCATTGTGCTGACGCTCCAGCAAGTGCATCAGCTCATGCACCACGATGTACTCCAGGCACTGCGGTGGTTTCTTGGCCAACTCCAGGTTGAACCACAGCCGGCGCGTGGCCGGGTTGCAACTGCCCCATTTGGTTTTCATTTTCTTCACCCCCCAGGTGGCAGCCTGTACACCCAGCACGGGCTGCCATTGCGCCAATAGTGGCGCAATCAGCGCCTTGAGCTGCGCTCGATACCACCGCTCCAGCACAGCACGGCGCTGGTCGGCAGAGGTGCCTGGTGGCACCAGCAAATCCAGACTGCGCACCCCGCACAGCACCACGCGCGGCGAGGCTACGCGCTCGTACACACGCAAGCGATAACGGCGGCCTAAAAAATAATGGCTCTCGCCGCTGACCATCTCACGCTCGCTTTGGCGCGGCTGGGCGGCAAACTTTGCCTGCTGACGGCGTATCCAGGCCAGCTTGTCGATCACCGCCAGGCGCACCGCCTCGTCACTGACCAGCAGGGGCGCTGCCACGCGCACACGGCCCTCGGGGGGGTACACGCCCAGGTGCAGGTTTTTGATGTCCTTGCGCACGACCTGCACGCGCAGCTCGCGGATGCGCAAAGTGTGGGTAATTTCAGGCATTTCAATAGCCTGGCTGGTGCCGCGCCAACTCCAGAATTTCCGTGGTCTTGGCCTCCAAGGCATAACTGCCCTGCGGCTCTTGCACCGTATTGACTTGGGCGACTTCGGTGGCTTGGGCAGCCATTGCAGGCTCCAGCACCGCACGAATGGCGTTGCGCACGCGCTTGGTTTTCAGGCTGTTTTCCTGCCAGCCATCCATGCGTGCGCCGTGGATTGCGCCATCGACCTGCAGCGCCAGCGCCGCATTGCGCCCCAGGTTGTTGAACAGCGCCCGCTGCGCGGCAGTCTGCACACTGGGCGGGCAGTCGCCCTGGCTGGCGCCGGGCTGTCGGGCATCGCGCGTGAGCTGGGCGATTTTGTCCAGGTACTGCTGGTAATCCAGCGCCCCCTTGCGCCGCTGTGCAATCAAGGCATCGAGCAGCTTGGACATCTTGTCGTAATACGCCGGGTCGATGGGCGACTCGTTGATGATGAGCTTGCGCACGTTGTTCTCGATCGCCTCGGCCACGGCCTCGTCGGTTTTCAAGAGGCCCTTGGCCTTGCCCGCCGCCTCGGCGCCGCCGCGCTGGACGATCAGCTCGATCAGGCTCAGATCGTCAAAGGCGGAGATTTTTTCGCTCTCCTCGGCGCGGATATAGGTGTCGATCAGGTAGCGCATCGCAGGCTCAAGGGCTTTGAGGTCGATGCCGTCGCCGCTGGCCAGTTTGATGGCATCGCGCAGCTTGGCAAAGCGGTCGACATCGGCGCGAATGGCCGCTATCTCTTGGGCCGTATAGCCCGCCTGCTCCATTTCGTTGGCCATGCTGGCGTAGGCACGCAGCAGCGCCGCCACGCTTTTGTAGAACTGCAGGCGCTTGGCCTCGTTGGCCTTGAGCTGCGTCGCATCGCCCGCATCCGCCGCGCAAAAGTAGTGCAAATACGCCGCCTCGTCGCGCGGCGGTGCCACCGGCTCGCACAGCGCCAACACCTTCTCGCGGGCGTTGTCCACATCCTCGCGGGCTTTTTCCAGGCGGTTTTCCAGCAGGCCCGCCACGTCCTCGCGGTCAAAGCCATCCAGCGCCCCACTGGTGTAGTCCTGCACCGCCCCTTCCAGGCTTTTGAACAAATCCTTGTAATCGACGATGTAGCCGTAGTCCTTGTCGTCCCCATCGAGCCGGTTCACCCGGCAAATCGCCTGGAACAGCCCATGGTCGCGCATGTTCTTGTCGATGTAGAGGTAGGTGGCCGAGGGCGCGTCAAAGCCCGTCAGCAATTTATCCACCACGATGAGCAGCTTCATCTGCCCCGGCTTTTCGATGAATGCCTTCTTCACCTCGGCCTCGAACTGCGCCACCTTGGGCAGCGCCTGGTTCACCGGCTCGTTGAACCAGTCGGCCAGCATCTGGCCGTAGATGGCGTATTTGGTCAGGCTGTCCGTCTCGCCCGCGCCGGTGGTCTCGCCCTTGGTGTCGGCCACGTTGGGCGCGTAGCTGCTAACGATGGCGCAGTGCCCTTTGAGCAGGGTTTTACTGAACAGCTCGTAGAACTTGCAAGCCTCGTAAATGCTGCCCGCCACCAGCATGGCGTTGCCGTGGCCATCCATCAGGCGCGGCTTTTCGTCCATGTCCAGCAGAATGTCGGCGACGATTTTCGACAGCCTGTCCTGGCTGGAGAGCACGCGCTGCAGCGTGCCCCACTTTTGTTTCAGCTGGGCGCGGGCGATGTCGTTCAGGCCCGCAGTCTTGGCCTCGAACCAGCGATCGACCTTGTCCTGGTTGCTCAGGCGCTGGTCGATGTCGCGTGCCTCGTAGCGCAAATCCAGCACCACGCCCTCGCGCACCGCCTGGTCGAACTTGTAGGTGTGGATGTAGCGGCCAAACACCTCGATGCTCTTGGCCTTGTCCGCCTTGAGCAGCGGCGTGCCGGTAAAGCCGATGAACAGCGCGTGCGGCAGCAGCGCCCGCATCGCCTCGTGCAGATCGCCACTTTGCGTGCGGTGGCATTCATCGACGAACACGTAGATATCGCCCTTGGCTGAAAAATTTGCTAGCTCCTTGTGCAATTCAGCAATGAATTTTTTGGCATTTTCATTGCTACTTTTCTCGTCAATAATACGGGAAGTGCTCCCAAATTTATGCACCAAGGCGCACAGCAGCGACTCTTGCGTACTATTCAACTGCACCAGCAAATCCGCGCCGCTACGCGTGCGGTAGATCTGCTCATTCACACCCTTGAAGACCTTGTCGATCTGTTCATCGAGCTCCGTGCGGTCAGTAATGATGAGCACGCGCGCGCCCGGGCAGTTCTCGCGAATCCACTTGGCCAGCCACACCATGGTCAGCGACTTGCCGCTGCCCTGGGTGTGCCAGATGATGCCGCCCTCGCGCCGGCGGATGAAGTCCTGCGCCGCGTGCACGCCAAAGAACTGGTTTTGGCGACACAGCTTTTTGGTGCCGGCATCGAACACCACAAAGTCATGCACCAGCGCCAGAAACCGTGCCTTGTCACAGATTTGCAGCAGGTGGCGGTCGAGCAGATTCGGCTCATGGGCATACGCCCCCTCGCCCTCCACCCACTGCAGCCAGTATTTTTCCGGCGTTTCAATCGTGGCGTAGCGCAGGCCCTCGCTGTCGTTGCCCGCCATCAGCCACTGCATGGTGGAGAAAAACGGCTGGATGAACTCCTTCCTCTGGTTGTCCAGGTTCTGGCGAATGCCCTCGGCCACCGACACCGTGGAGCGCTTGAGCTCCAGCACCGCCAGCGCAATCCCGTTCACATACAGCACCACATCCGGGCGCTTGGTGGCCGCCCTGGCCTGCTGGGCGGGATTGCCCAGGTCGGCACCCTTGACCGTCACCTCCTGCGCCACGGCAAAGTGGTTCGCCTCGGGGTTTTGCCAGTCGATCAGCCACACCGTCACATGGTTCTCGCCCGCGCCCGCCTGCACCTTCACGCCGTAGCGCAGCAGCTGGTAGACGGCCTGGTTGCGGTCGTACAGGCTTTTGCTGGTGTCGCCCGCCGCCTTGCTCAAGGCATGCAGGGCGCGGGTGATCAGCTGCACCTCCACCCCGCGCCGCTGCAGCCAGGGGCGCAGCAGGTCTTCCTCAATATTGCGGTTATCGCGCCCGGCGCGGTTGCCCAGGTCGGCATAGCCCAGGCGCTCGTGCAGCAAGGCGACCACGCGGTCCTGGGTTTTGCGTTCGGTTTGGCCGATGGGGGTCATGCATACTCCTGGTTATTAGGCGTCAACTACCGCTGCGGCGGCCACAGGCGTGCGGTATGCACCAGGGCGAGAACCCACACGGCATCGCCTTGCACTTCATAAACCAGCCGGTAGCTTTCGTGGGCCATCAGTTCGCGGGTGCCCGCAATCATCCCGGCCTTGCCAAGATGGGGATACTCTGCCAAACGCGCCGCTGCCTGCTCAAACAACCCATCCATCCGAATGGCCGCAAGGGGGTTGTCCTGGCCGATGTAATCCATGATGTCGGCGCGATCCTGCTCGGCAGCCGAGGCCCAGAAGACCTTCATGCCTGCGCGTCACCGGCCTGGGTTTGCCATTGCGCACGGCGTGCGGCAAAGCGTGCCTCCACCTCTTCGGCGCTGGCGTAATCACCGCTGCGGATTTGCTCGCGTGCCTGGGTCACTTTGCCCTGCAGCAAGGCCTCATACTCCCGCGCTTGGCGCTGACGCTGCACAAACTCGCGCATGAACTCACGCAGGATTTGCGACGCCGGGCGGTGGCTAGCCTCGGCCTCGGCCATGAACTGGGCACGCAGTTCAGGTTCCAGCTTCATGGTGAAAACGGCTTCTTTGGACATGGGTGGCACCTCGGACGTTAGGGTACTGATAAAGTATGTACTTCGTCAGTATAGATTCATCCTTGCACTTTGCCTCCTATCCACTAGGGACGCAGCAGGGCCACCACGCGATCCTGGGTTTTGCGTTCGATCTGGCCGACATTGGACAGTGGTCATGCCGACTCCTGATTGTTTACGCCGCTGCCGCTTGCGGTTGCAGCTTGATGCCCAGGGCGTGCATCACCTTCAGGATGGTGCCAAAGCTCGGGTTGCCCTCGCCGGACAGTGCCTTGTACAAACTTTCACGCCCCAGGCCGGTGTTTTTGGCCAACTGGCTCATCCCTTTGGCGCAGGCGATGTTGCCCAGGGCCTTAGAGCGTGTTATGAACTCACGCACGCCCCGAGCAACGGCAGAGCATTCGGCA
>JAUCDU010000210.1:0-5181 GCA_034674825.1 Giesbergeria sp. | reverse complement strand
TGCACCTGGCTCTCGGTGGTGCGCGCGCCAATGGCGCCCCAGCTGATCAGGTCGCCGATGTACTGGGGCGAAATCACGTCGAGAAATTCGCTGCCTGCGGGCACGCCCAGGCGGTTGATTTCAATCAGCAACTGGCGCGCGATGCGCAGGCCTTCGTCGATGCGGTAGCTCTCGTCCAGGTAGGGGTCGTTGATCAAGCCTTTCCAGCCTACTGTGGTGCGTGGCTTTTCGAAGTACACGCGCATCACGATCTCCAGCGTGCCTTTGTACTTCTCCCGCGCGCTCTGCAACTGGCGGGCGTATTCGAGCGCGGCTCCAGGGTTGTGAATCGAGCAGGGGCCAATGACCACCAGCAGGCGGTCGTCCTTGCCGACCATGATGTCGTGAATGCTGCGCCGCGTGCGGGTGATCAGGTTTTCCACCTTGGTGCCGCGAATCGGAAAGAAGCGGATCAAATGCTCTGGGGGTGGCAACACGGTGATTTCCTTGATGCGTTCGTCGTCGGTCTGGCTGGTTTTCTCGACGCTTCGGTACCAGGAATCGCTGGAAGGGTGTGCAGCAACAGCAGTCATGGGCTTCTTTCAGTAAAGATGGAAATTGAAAACGGAATTTGAAAAACAAAAAACCGCCGGGCTCTGCAGCATCGGCGGTTGGGTGGGAAGTGTTCAGGTGCTTGCGCGCTTGCCTCTCATCCGCCTTGGATCGAGAACCAGAACCAAAAATAAAAGGAAACGCGCGAAATCATGGGCTGCAATGTAGCACAGCGCCTAACGGACTCGCTGGCGCAACCAGGCAAACAGTCGGCGCCAGCCTGTCACCGGGGGCCGTGAACGGGCTGCTTCCGTCGGCTCGCTGTGCAAGTCTTCGCTCTGCTCGTACATGTCGATCAGCATCAGGCCTTCGCCCAGCGTACGCCAGGCGATCAGCTCGATACGGTCAAAGGCCGCGCCCTCCAGGGGAGTGCGTTCGACCAGCGCGGCATGCCAGGCCTCGGCCGCGCGGCGCAGGCCGCGCAGTGCGTTTTGGTAGGCGCCCATCTCATACAGCGCATGCCAGGCCGACCCCAGACCGGTGACGAAAAACTGGTGCTCGCGCACGCATTTCACCAGTTCAACGGCCTGACGGGTGATCTCCAGGGTTTCGGCATCGGCACCTTGCACGCTTGCACTGCGGCGCACCCGGATCGCGTCGTCGATGCGCTGCGCAAGCGCACCAATGCTGTCGCGCAGTTGGCGCGAGTCTTCGTCGGCCACATCCGAGCGCAGGAAGCGGCTGACGTCGCCAAACGACTGGACGGTAAATTGCGACCGGGAGCGCGTGCTGGGCATCGGCCCATTGTGCGCGAGTGTTCAGGCGGAGAAAAGAAGGCGTGTCTTACGCTGTCCCGCCCACGGTAAGCCCGTCGATGCGCAGCGTGGGCTGGCCTACGCCCACTGGCACGCTTTGGCCTTCCTTGCCGCAGGTGCCAACACCACTGTCCAGGCGCATATCGTTGCCGATCATGGTCACGCGCTTGAGCGACTCCGGGCCGCTGCCGATGATGGTGGCGCCCTTGACCGGGTACTGAATCTTGCCGTTCTCGACCCAGTAGGCTTCGCTGGCCGAGAAGACGAACTTGCCCGAAGTGATGTCCACTTGCCCGCCGCCAAAGTTGGTGGCGTACAAGCCTTTCTTGATGCTGGCGACGATTTCCTGCGGATCCTTGTCACCACCCAGCATGTAGGTGTTGGTCATGCGTGGCATGGGTACGTGGGCGTAGCTCTCGCGCCGGCCGTTGCCGGTGGGCGCCACGCCCATCAGGCGGGCGTTGAGCGAATCCTGGATGTAGCCCTTCAAGATGCCGTCCTCGATCAGCACATTGCGCCCGCTGGTGTTGCCCTCGTCGTCCACGTTGAGCGAGCCGCGCCGCTCGGCAATGGTGCCGTCGTCGAGCACCGTGACGCCCTTGGCCGCCACGCGCTGGCCGATGCGGCCGCTAAAGGCGCTCGACCCCTTGCGGTTGAAATCGCCCTCCAGCCCGTGGCCGATGGCTTCGTGCAGCAGGATGCCTGGCCAGCCCGGGCCGAGCACCACGGTCATCTCGCCGGCCGGCGCCGGGCGCGATTCCAGGTTCACCAGAGCGGCATTGACGGCTTCGTCCACATACTTTGCAATTTGAGCGTCGTCGAAGTACGCCAGCCCAAAGCGACCGCCGCCTCCGGCCGAACCCATTTCGCGCCGTCCGTTCTGCTCGGCAATCACCGTGACCGACAAGCGCACCAGCGGGCGGATGTCCGCAGCCAGCGTGCCATCGGCGCGCGCCACCAGCACCACGTCGTACTCGCTCGCCAGCCCCGCCATGACCTGCGCCACGCGGGGGTCTTTGGCGCGGGCGCGCTGTTCGGCGCGCTCCAGCAGTGCGACCTTGTCGGCGCTGCCCAGGGTGGAAATCGGATCGGTTGCGCCGTAGAGTGCGCGGCTTTTCGCTATCTTTTTAGAAGCTACTCGCGCGCGCCCATCTTGCCTTGCAGCCGAAATAGACCGCACAGTGCGCGCTGCATCCAGCAACGATGCCTCCGAGATGTCATCGGAATACGCAAACGCCGTTTTCTCGCCACTGACGGCGCGCACGCCCACGCCCTGGTCGATCGAGAACGACCCTGTCTTGACGATGCCTTCCTCCAGGCTCCAGCCCTCGCTGCGCGTGGTCTGGAAATACAGGTCGGCATCGTCGACGCGGTGCGCGCGAATCTCGGCGAGCGCGCGCGCCAAGTGGCTCTCATCAAGCCCGAAGGGCGACAGCAACAGATCGGAGGCAAGCGCGAGGCGCTCACGGGTGCTGGCACTATGGGCTGCGGCGAGGGGGGTACGGATGCTCATCAAGGCATTTTAGGTGGGTACCCGCCATGTCCATGGCCCTCGCCCGTATGCCCTTGCGGGAAGGCGGCTCAGAGTGTCTGGTCGTCCAGCACAGCGTCGGCGCAATGGCTTTGCACCGACGCAATACCGCCATCGCGGGCCTTGGCGCCCGAATACATCTGGCTCTGGCCGATCACCTGGCCATTGCCGGCCTTGAGCGTGAAATAGGGCGAGGTGTCCTTGGCTGCCAAGCGTCCATAGCGCGCATCGTCGGGGCCGTTTTTGCGCACCGACTCAATGCCGTTCAACGCACTGGCCTTGGATTCGTACATTTCACTCGTCAACACGACCTGGCCGTTGGCGGCAATCAGGTTGAAGACAAACTTGTCGTTTTTGGTCTTTTTCAGCTCGTATCTTGCGGCCATGCGGGTTCCTCCAGGTGCGCCAAAACAGCTTGACCCTGCCCTTGTACCCGCGCAGCGCGGCGCTGGCAACCCGCGACAGTGCTGGACCAACCCAGCAGCCCGGGCTTGTCCAACCGGCTCCTAACGGCTCTGAGCGGTCTCGCGCTGCGCGCGCGCGATGGACATCAGAATGCCCAGTGCCAAGCCGAGCGTCACCATCGCCGTACCGCCGTAGCTGATGAACGGCAATGGCACGCCCACCACCGGCAAAATGCCGCTCACCATGCCCATGTTGACGAACGCGTAGGTGAAGAAAATCATGGCGACCGCGCCTGCCATGAGCCGGGAAAAGAGCGTGCCGGCATGCATCGCAATGGCCAGACCGCGCCACACGAGCAGTAAAAACCCGACGATGACGCACAGATTGCCGATCAAGCCAAACTCTTCGGAGAAAGCAGCAAAAATGAAATCGGTCGTACGCTCGGGAATGAACTCCAGGTGGGTCTGCGTGCCGGCCATGAAACCCTTGCCGAACAAGCCGCCCGAGCCTATGGCGATCATCCCCTGGATGATGTGAAAGCCCTTGCCCAGCGGGTCCCGCGTCGGGTCGAGCAAGGTGCAGATGCGTTGCTGCTGATAGTCGTGCAGCACCGGCCAGCGCACCCCCTCGGCGCAAAGCTGCGGCTCCAGGCCGACGATAAGGGCAATGCCGAGCCCCCCCAGCAGCAGTGGCGGCAGCACCAGCTTCCACGACAGCCCGGCAAAAAAGATGACCGCCAGGCCCGCTGCCAGCACCAGCAGCGAGGTGCCAAGGTCAGGCTGCTTCATGATCAGACCCACGGGCACCGCCAGCAGCACCCCGGCGACGACAAAATCAAGCGCGCGCAACTGGCCTTCGCGCTTCTGGAACCACCAGGCAAGCATCAGCGGCATACCGATTTTCAGCAGCTCACTGGGCTGAATCACCACCCCCAGATCAATCCAGCGCTGTGCCCCCTTCTTGGTAATGCCCGCCACCGCCACCGCCAGCAGCAGCAGCACCCCGGCGGCGTACAGCGGCGGCGCAAACGCCATCAGCCGCTGGGGTGAAATTTGCGCCACGGTGAACAACAGCACCAGGGCGATGAGCATGTTGCGGCCATGGTCCACAAACCGTGTGCCGTGGTCGTAGCCCGACGAATACATCGCCAGCAGCCCTACCCCCGAGAGCATTGCCACCAGCAGCATCAGCCACAAATCGAACCCGCGAAACAGCGGCAGGATGCGCGCGAGCAGCGTGGGTTTGTTGATGGTGGTTTCCATAAGGGCGATTATCGCGGGCGACAATCCCCACATGCCACTTGCGACCACCCACCTGCTCTATCTGCACGGCTTCCGCTCTTCACCACAGTCCGCCAAGGCCCGTTTGATGGCTGCCTTTGTGGCGCGGCACCACCCAGCCGTGCAGCTCTGGTGCCCGCAATTGCCGGCCTCACCGCGTGCGGCGATGGACAGGGTGCTCGCCGGTATCGCACTCTGGCCCAAAGCACGCATGGCCGTGGTGGGCTCATCGCTCGGTGGCTATTACGCCAGCTGGGTAGCGCAGCAGGCGCGGTGCCCCAGTGTGATGCTCAACCCCGCCGTAGACCCGGCCCGCGACCTGGCCAAGCACATTGGCGACCAGACCAGCTGGCACGACCCGCACGAGCATTTCTATTTCGCACCGGAGTTTGTGGGCGAGCTGCGCGAACTCGACGTACGCGACCAGGCGCCCGCGGCGCGCCAGATGGCCATCATTGCCAAGGGTGACGAAGTGCTGGACTGGCGCGAGATGGCGGCGCGCTACGCGCAGGCACAAATCACGCTGCTTGAAGGCGGCGACCATGCGCTGAGCGATTTCGCGCAGCATTTGCCAGCTGTGGCCGGATTTCTGCGGCTCGTTTGACAATCGCGTGAGAGA
>JAUCDU010000209.1:0-5250 GCA_034674825.1 Giesbergeria sp. | reverse complement strand
CGAAGGCCGCGACGTGCTGTTCTTCGTGGACAACATCTACCGCTACACGCTGGCTGGAACCGAAGTTTCTGCTCTCCTGGGCCGTATGCCCTCCGCCGTGGGTTACCAGCCCACGCTGGCAGAGGAAATGGGTCGCCTGCAAGAGCGCATCACTTCGACCAAGGTGGGCTCCATCACGTCGATCCAGGCTGTGTACGTGCCTGCCGACGATTACACCGATCCTTCGCCTGCCACCACGTTTGCCCACCTGGACTCTACCGTAGCCCTGTCGCGCGAAATCGCCTCGCTGGGTATCTACCCGGCAGTGGATCCGCTGGACTCGACCTCGCGCCAGCTCTCGCCCGATGTCGTGGGCGAAGAACACTACAACGTGGCGCGCGCCGTGCAAGGCACGTTGCAGCGCTACAAGGAACTGCGCGACATCATTGCCATTCTCGGTATGGACGAGTTGGCACCGGAAGACAAGTTGGCCGTGGCCCGCGCGCGCAAGATTCAGCGTTTCCTGTCGCAGCCCTTCCACGTGGCCGAAGTGTTTACCGGTTCGCCCGGCAAGTACGTGCCACTGGCCGAAACCATCCGTGGTTTCAAGATGATTGTGAATGGCGAGTGCGATCACCTGCCAGAGCAAGCGTTTTACATGGTGGGCACTATCGACGAAGCGTTCGAAAAAGCCAAGAAGATGGCCTGAACCACGGGCTGGTAGCGCGCTTCTGCGCTGCCGGCACCAGGTTCAAATTTTGTGCATTGCCTGATAAGGAACCCTGAATGGCCAACACCATCCACGTGGACGTCGTAAGTGCCGAAGAGTCGATCTTCTCGGGAGAGGCGCGCTTCGTCACCTTGCCCGGCGAGGCCGGCGAGCTCGGCGTATTCCCACGTCACACCCCGTTGATTACCCGCATTCGCCCTGGCGCAGTGCGGATCGAGATGGCCGACGGCTCTGAAGAATTCGTCTTTGTCGCCGGCGGCATCCTGGAGATTCAACCCGATTGCGTGACCGTGCTCTCTGACACCGCAGTTCGGGGCAAGGATCTGGACGAGGGCAAGGCCACTGCCGCCAAGGCCGCAGCCGAAGAAGCGCTCAAGAACGCCAAGGGCGAACTCGATTTGGCTCGCGCCCAATCGGAACTGGTCGTTCTGGCGGCGCAAATTGCCGCCTTGCGCAAATACCGCGAAAAGCGTTGAGCCGGCCGCAGCTTGCGTTTGCGCCAAAAGAAGAGCCGCCCTGGGGCGGCTTTTTGCATTCTGTGCGAAATTATATGAAAAATAGCGTCTAGCGCTTACTGCATAAGCGTTCGCAGCTATCTATTTTTATAGTCATTCATGTGGAACAACCGGAGTATCTGGCAACTCGTTTTCTGTGAGCGCATGGCCTGCGCAATGCGTTTCGAGCAGCGAACCGACCTCGTCAATGGCTTGATTGAGGGCCTCTTCGAAGCGACCGGACCGCAGCGGCTCGCCCATGCGCGCCACCACGGCGCTCCATTGGGCTGGTCCCACCTTGCGTGCTAGCGTGCGGTCGGCCACGATTTCAATAGCGTGTTCGGCCAGCAAAAGGTAAACCAACACGCCATTGTTGTCCTCGGTATCCCAGACGCGCAGTTTGCCAAACTGCGTAATGGCGCGCTCTCGCGGTTGCGCTCCTCGCCACAGATAGCTCAGCGGCAGTGAGGCTTCAAGGCACACACGGATCTGGCCACTGTGTTTCAGCTCGCTCTGTGCCACCCGGGCTGCCAGCCGCTCCAAGGCAGGTCCGCGCAGCGCCGGCGGAAGTGCGCCACTGCCGTGCCACTGGTGTTTCAGAATTCTTGCCAAACGGTGCCACAGACGCATCATGGTTAACAGTCTCCCGAGGCGCCGCCCCCGCCGCCGCCGCCGCCGCCCGACGAAAACCCACCCCCGCCGCTGCCAGAAAATCCCCCGCCACCGCCCCAGCCGCCGCCACCACCACCGCCACCGCCACCGCCACCGCCGCCACCCCACGTGGCGGTAGCGCCGGATCCAGATTTTCCGAGCAGCAGAAACAAGAGCGCGCCAACCCCCGCAATGATGGACAACAAGACGCTCGCTGTGATCACAAAGGCGAGCACACCTGCGCCGCTGCCCAGCAGCACTGCGCCCAAGCGCTTACCGAACAATGCGCGCACCAACTGGCCCAGTCCCAACACCACAAAAAGGCCAATGCCCGCAACTTCCAGCCAATTCGACTCTGAATCCTGAGGCGCAGCTTGCTGCGCGGGTGCTGGCAAGGGCTCTCCCGAAATACGAGCGGCAAGCTGGTCAATCGCCGCGTTTAGCCCGCCAGCGAAATCGCTCTCGCGAAACCGTGGTTTCATGGCCTGGTCGATGATGCGCGAGGCAGCCAAATCCGGAATTGCGCCTTCCAGCGCTTTCGCGACTTCAATGCGCATTTTCCGGTCGCCTTTGGCAACAACGATGAGCACGCCATCGCCCACCTGCGCGCGGCCAATTTTCCAGGTGTCGGCCACGCGGTTCGCAAACGAAGCGATGTCCTCAGGGCCGGTGGTCTGTACCATCAGCACCACCATCTGCGTGCCCTCGCGCTGCTCAAGTTCGCTGAGCCGCGCCTCCATACGGCTGCGCTGAGTGGCATCCAGGGTACCGGTCGCGTCGATCACGCGCGCCGTGAGCGGCGGGACGGGAAGGGGCGTCTGCACCGTTGCCGCAAGCGCGCCTGTAGCTACAAACAGTGTAGCTAACAAAGCGCGCCCAATAAGCGCTAGCGGCATGATTCCTTGCTATTCACGGTGAAAGAAGCGCGCACTCATTTTTTTGGTGTGGAGAAGTCGACCGTAGGCGGCAGAGAGATCTGCGCCTCGTTCTGCACGCTGAAAGTCGGCTTGGCTTCGTAGCTGAATACTTTGGCCGTCAGATTGGTCGGAAAGCTGCGCGCCAGAATGTTGTATTCCTGCACAGTCTTGATGTAGCGATTGCGCGCGATCGTGATCCGGTTCTCGGTGCCCTCAAGGGTGACCCGCAAATCGCGAAACGCCTGGTTGGCCTGCAGGGTCGGGTAGCGCTCGGACACCGCCATCAGCCGCGCCAGCGCCCCCGACAGCTCTCCTTGCGCTTGCTGGAATCTGGAAAACGCTTCAGGGTTGTTCAGAGTTTCCGGTGTGACTTGTATCGACGTAGCCCTGGCGCGAGCCTCAATCACCTTGGTGAGGGTTTCCTGCTCAAAATTCGCTTCGCCCTTTACGCTGGCAACGATGTTGGGGACCAGGTCGGCGCGTCGCTGGTACTGGTTCAGCACCTCGCTCCAAGCCGCTTTGGTCTGCTCGTCCAGCTTTTGGAAATCGTTGTAGCCGCAACCGCTCAGCGCCGCGACGGTAAACATCAGAACAAGAAAACGTTTCATTGGAATCTGCGCTGGCTCATAGGAGGCGGAAATGCCAGGCCGTAGCGCTGTGAAATTGTGCCGCATGTTGCAAGCGCGGCGAAAGCAATCTCTGTAAGACGTCGGCGTGAGTGAATCCGCTCTTGTGCAGACGCGGGCAGAATCGGTCCATGGACGACATCGTGTTGCAAGCCATGAAGAAATGGCCGAACGTGCCGGCTTGCTTTGGCTGGCTCGGGCTGAGCGCGCGCGGAGACTGGTATCTGCGAGACGCTCAGGTTCAGGCCGAAGGAAGCTTCCCGGATAGCAAGGGCTCCGTCGTGACGCAGCAAAAGCTGTTGTCATTCATCGCTCGCAATTACGCTAGCGATACACAAGGCCAGTGGTTTTTCCAGAATGGCCCGCAACGCGTCTATGTGGAGCTTGAATGCACGCCTTGGGTTTGGCGCATCATGCCGAGCCTTGAACTGCAGTCGCATACAGGTCAAGGCGCACAAGCCACCGCGTGTTTGCTGGACGACCAGGGCCGGGTGTACCTAGCCACATCCATTGGCCTGGGTCTTGTGCACACTCTTGACACTGCGATTGCCGCAGAGGCGATCGAGCGAGGGGATTGGCAGGTGCAAGAAGTCCGGGCGGCGAGCCTGCCGAGCCAATATCGATTCGTGCGCAGCCCGGTTCCCGAAGCCGCGCCGGGTCCGCCACGCTAAACAGCCAAATCGTTTGCACACACAAAAAAGCCGACCCCTTTGGGTCGGCTCTTGGTAAAAGCAGTTCGTTTAGCGGGCCGCGGCAGCCATGTAGTCCACCGCAGCGTGGATGTCGGCTTCAGAGGCAGTCGAGCCTCCCCGCGGCGGCATCGCACCCTTGCCAGCGACCGCGCTGTGGTAGAGCGCCTCCATGCCCGCTTTCAGTCGAGGCGCCCAAGCGGCTTTGTCGCCAAACTTCGGAGCACCCGCCACCCCAGCCGCATGGCAAACTTGGCAGGCCTGCTTGTACAAGGCTTCCCCTGCGCCCGCTACGGTGGCGGCGGCTGGTTTTGCGTCGGCACCGGCCTGGCTTGCAGCCGCTGGCGCTGCGCTCTCACCTGCGGGCGCTTGCGCTGCTACTGGAGCGGTGTTGGCAGCCGCATCGGGCGTCGCTGTCGCGGGAGCGGGTGCTGCAGCACTTGCGTTGCCATTCGCTGCAGCATCGGCAGCTGGCGCGGGAGCTGCGGGCTCCGCAAACTTGGCGCCAGCCGCATTGGCCATAAATACAACGGCACGTCCAATTTCAGTGTCGCTGAAGTCGCCACCCCCTTGGGGCGCCATTGCGCCCTTGCCGGCCAACGCGGAATGCAGCAGTGCCTCATACCCCGTCTTGATGCGTGCAGACCAGGCGGATGCCTCGCCTAGCTTGGGCGCGCCAGCAGCGCCGGTCGCGTGGCAAGCGGCGCATTGCGCCTTGAATACCTCTTCGCCCGATTTCAAAGGTCGGTTGGCATCGCGTATTTCGACCGTGCCCACCTTCTGAATACGCAATTCAACTGCCCGTTCAGGATTCGCCGCACCAACAGACGGCATGTCTCCGGAGCTCACAAACTTTACGAGGGCAATGATGACAAAAATAGGGACGATAAAACCGAGCAAGCAAGCCATGAGAAGGTGCTTGGGATTCTTGATGGGCCCGGTGTGGGCTAGTGTGGAGTGTTGCTCGCTCATGTCTTCCTCAAAGTGGCCAACCGGGGCTTGATCTAGATCGTCCAATTATAAGGCGCACAGCTACCCAGCCGAGACATGAGCAAGGAAGGCTCAAGGCCGTGCAATAATGCTCGGCTGCGCCCAGTTTGGGCCAGAAGTGCGGCTGTAGCTCAGTGGATAGAGTATCGGCCTCCGAAGCCGAGGGTCGTGGGT
>JAUCDU010000208.1:0-5302 GCA_034674825.1 Giesbergeria sp. | reverse complement strand
GGCCTTCATGAAGACCTGCCTCAGCAACAAAAATGACGCAGCACCGACCCAACAAAGCAAGATGAAGAGCTGCAATGCGGAAGCTGCCGGCAAGAAGGGCGACGAGCGCAAGGCGTTCATGAGCGAGTGCCTGAAGAAATAAGCACCCCCGCAGTCAAAAAAACCCCGCCATGCGGGGTTTTTTGTTGTTGTGCAATGGGCGCTGTCAGCGCGTCAACACGTTGTGCGACAGAAACACCCCTGCAAGCAGCAACAAGCCCAGCAGATGCGTTTCAATCATCACCCAACGCCGCGCCGCGCGTATTTCGTGCTCGGGCGGCAACTCCCCGGTCGCAACCAGCTTGCGGCGCCAGCGCAGGAAAGCAAACGTGGGCTTGAGCGACATCAGGCCCACCACGATGAACAGCGTGAGCTTGAAGTGCAGCAGCGGCTGCCCCCAGTACCAGGCCACCCCCTTGACACCCCAGAAGGTGCGCGCCAAGCCAGCGGCCAACACGCACATCGCGGCGATACCGTAAATCAGATCCAGCCGCACCAGGCGGTGCACAACCGCGGCGCTCATCCATTCGACACGGCACAGCGCCGCCTCGCTTGCCATGAAAACCACCATGGTGAAGATGGCGACCAGGTGGAAGTAGGCCAAAAACGATTCCAGGATCACGTGGACTCTCCGGTTTGCCAAAACTGTGGTTCGGCGTAGTGGTGTTTGAGAAATTCGATCCACAGGCGCACGCGCAGCGGCAAATGTTTGCGCTGGGGAAAGACGACATAAATGCCATTCGGTGGGGCGGCGTACTCTTCCAGCACCGCGACCAGCTGGCCCGACGCAATCTCGCGCTCGACCTCCCAGGTGCTGCGCCATGCAATACCGTAACCGGCCAGGCACCAGTCGAACAGCACCTGTCCGTCCGAGCAGTCGAGTGGCCCGCGCGGGCGCAGGTAGACGACTTCCTTGCCTGCTGCGGCAGTGAGCGGCATGCTGAAGGCCCAGCCGCGCGTCTGCGAGGCTTCGCTTGAGAGTGTCAGGCAGTCGTGCTGCATCAGGTCCGCCGGCACCACCGGCGTGCCACGCTGTTCCAGATACTGTGGCGTGGCTACGCACAGGCGCCGGTTGTCAGCCACGCGCACGCTCACCAGCGACGAATCGGGCAGGTCACCCACGCGCACCGCGCAGTCAAAGCCCTCGCCCGTGAGGTCAACCACCCGATCACTCAAGTTGAGAGAAATCTGCACGTCCGGATGCAACGCGCGAAAGCGCGGCACCAGTGGCGCCACGTGGCGCCGGCCAAAACCTGCGGGTGCGGTCAGGCGCAAATGACCGCTCGCCTTGATGCCACCGGCGGAAACGCTCGCCTCGGCGTTCGCCACATCCGACAGCAGCCTCTGGCAATCTTCCAGGAAGGCCGTGCCTTCGTTCGTAAGGCTGATGCGCCGCGTGGTGCGCACCAGCAATTTGACGCCCAGGTGCTCCTCCAGCGCGTCGAGCCGGCGCCCCATGATCGCCGGCGCCACGCCTTCGGCGCGCGCCGCTGCGGTGAGGCTGCCGCGCGTGGCGACAGAGACGAAGGACTCGAAGACCTTGAGCTTGTCCATGGGCCTCGATTATCAGGACAAAGACCGCAGCGCGGCGCGGCCCTGCGGCACAGTGCCTGCCGCAGACCAAAAATGAGAGAGAAATTGGCCTCCAGCGCTTATCCGATAAGCACTTATAGCTACGTTTTAAGTAGTACTCTGCAAGCGCGATTTGAGAAACCCCATGGTTCCGTAGCGTTTGACGCTGGTGTACAGGTCGCGCGTCAGGCCCTGGACCATGGCGGTGTAGGCATCGGCTAGTTCTGGCGCGATGCTGAAATGGTCGTAGTTGACGACCACGCCGACGCGCTCGGTCCGGCCTTCCAGGCACACGCGCACCTCACGGTCGATGGCGGCGACAAGGGCTGCGTCCCGAAGCTGCAGGCCCGAGAAATCGATATGCAGCAGGTTGCGCTCGGCGTCGAGGACGAAGCGCTGCGCAAGTGGGCGGCTGAGCAGTTCCTCGCGCAGCCCAAGAGGCGCCGGCTGGAACAGGTTGGCGTCCATGGCGCGCAAGCCTGGGCTGATGCGCGGCACAAAGGCCATGTGGGCGAGCACATCGCGCTGCAGATCCACGCCTGGCGCCAACTCGATCAGCTCCAGCGCACCACCTGCTTCGGGCTCCAGCGCCGGCACCAAGCGAAACACACAGCGCTCCGTCACATACAGCACCCGCTGGCCGCGCCGGAGCGCCTCGGCGCCGCTGAAGGTGCGGTGCTCCACCGTACGCACAAATTTGCGCGACCCGCCTTCCTGGACAATGCGCAGCTGCCCGTCACCGGTCTGCACTTGCAGCGCACCAGCCGTGAAGGTGCCGACGAAGACCACTGTCTTGGCGTTCTGGCTGATGTTGATGAAGCCGCCCGCCCCTGCCAGACGCGGCCCGAATTTGCTGACGTTCAGATTGCCATGCTGGTCCGCCTGGGCCAGACCCAGAATGGCAAGATCCAGCCCGCCGCCATCGTAGAAATCGAACTGGCTGGGCTGGTCGATGATGGCCTGCGGATTCACCGCTGCGCCAAAATTCAGGCCCCCGGCAGGGATGCCACCAATGACGCCGGGCTCGGCCGTGAGCGTGACCAGATCGATGATGCACTCCTCGGCGGCGACGCTGGCAACGCCTTCTGGCATGCCGATGCCCAGGTTCACCACCTGGTGCGGGCGCAGCTCCTGCGCTGCGCGGCGTGCGATCAGCTTGCGTTCGTTCAGGGCCATCGGCTTGAGGCCGTCCATCGGCACCCGCAGCTCACCGGAGAACGCGGGGCTGTAGGGCTCGGCATAGGTCTGCTGGTGGTGCGCCGGCTCGGTGGCCAGCACCACAGCATCCACCAGCACACCGGGCACCTTGACCTGCCGCGGGTTCAGCGAGCCGCGCTCGGCAATGCGCTCGACCTGCGCGATGACCACACCACCTGAATTGCGCGCCGCCATGGCAATGGCGAGTGCTTCCAGCGTGAGGGCTTCGCGCTCCATGGTGAGGTTGCCGTCGGGGTCGGCCGTGGTGGCGCGGATGATGCCGACGTGGATCGGGAAAGCTTTGTAGAACAGGTAATCCTTGCCGTCGATGGGCATCAGCCGCACCAGATCTTCGGTGGTGCGCGCATTGAGTTTGCCGCCGCCGTGACGCGGATCGACAAAGGTGTCCAGCCCCACGGCAGTGAGCGTTCCGGGCTTGCCGGCGGCGATGTCGCGAAACAGGTGCGCAATCACACCCTGGGGCAGGTTCCAGGCTTCGATCTGGTTGTCGACCGCCAGCTTCTGGATGCGCGGCACCAGCCCCCAATGGCCCCCGATGACGCGCCGCAGCAGGCCGGGAATGCCGAGGTGGTTCAAGCCGCGCTGCTTGCCATCGCCCTGGCCGGCGGCATACACCAGCGTCAGGTCGCGCGGCGCCCGGGTCGCCTCGAAACGCTGCGCCAAAGCCACGGCAATGCTCTCGGCAAAGCCAATGCCCACAAAGCCGCCGGTGGCCACGGTATCCCCGTCGTGGATCAGCAGCACGGCGTCGGCGGCGCTCACGATCTTGTCCTTGTGCGTTGCTCTGAGCATTGCTTGCGACAGGGGCGCAAGCATGTTGTCGGTCTGGGGTGTCATGTATTTTTGGAAACGCAAAAGGGCGATGCGGCGCAGCGTAGCGCTGCCCAGCCCCAACTGCCTATCAGGGGGACTACCACTTTTGCGTAAATGTCACTGGTCAAGCGCCGGTTTGGCTATTTATGGCGATTCGACTATGCAATACAGTCCTCTTATGGCCCGCCTTGGCGCTGGCCGCCGCATTCATCTCAAGTTAAAGGATTTTTCTATGACCGATCGCACCACCGTCCATGGCCTGCAGGTGGCCGACACGCTGCTCCGCTTTATTGAGGACCAGGTACTGCCCGGTACGGGCATTGAAAAATCGGCCTTCTGGAAGGGGTTTGACGCCATCGTGAGCGACCTGGCGCCCCGCAACATCGCGCTGCTGGCCGAGCGCGAGCGCCTGCAGGCAGAGCTCGACACCTGGCACAAGGCCAATCCCGGTCCGATCAAGGACATGCTGGCCTACCGCACCTTTCTGGAGCGCGTCGGCTACTTGGTGCCCCAGCCAAGCGACGTGGCAGCCACCACGACCAACGTGGACGATGAATTGGCCTTGCAGGCCGGCCCGCAGTTGGTGGTGCCAATCCTGAACGCGCGCTACGCACTCAACGCCGCCAACGCGCGCTGGGGCAGTCTGTACGACGCGCTCTATGGCACCGACGCGATTTCCGAAGCCGACGGCTGCGAAAAAGGTCCCGGCTACAACGAAAAGCGTGGCGCAAAAGTGATCGCGTTTGCACGCCGCGTGCTGGACGAGTCGGCGCCGCTGGCACAGGGCTCGCACGCCGACGCCACCGCTTACCGCGTTGAGAATGGTGCCTTGGTGGTGGCGCTCAAGGGCGGCGCAAGCACCGGCCTCAAGGACCCCGCGCAGTTCAAGGGCTACCAAGGCGAAGCCAGCGCGCCATCGTCGGTCTTGCTGCAGCACCACGGCCTGCACCTGGACATCCGCATCGACCGCAGCACCCCCATTGGCAAGACCGATGCCGCTGGCGTGAGCGACCTGGTGCTGGAAGCCGCCCTCTCGACCATCCTCGACCTTGAAGACTCGGTGGCTGCGGTCGACGCGGAAGACAAAGTGCTGGGCTACGCCAACTGGCTGGGTATTTTGAAAGGCACGCTGACCGAGGAAATCGCCAAGGGCGGCAAATCGTTCACACGCGGGCTCAACCCTGACCGCATCTACAGCGCGCCGAGCGGTTCGGGCGAAGTGCGTCTGCACGGCCGCTCGCTGATGTTCCTGCGCAACGTGGGCCACCTGATGACGAACCCGGCGGTTCTTTGGACCGACAGCGCGGGCGCAGTGCGCGAGATTCCCGAAGGCATTCTGGACGCCGTGGTCACCACTGCCATCGCATTGCACGACCTGCAAGGCCACGGGAAAGACGGCCTGCGCAACTCGCGCAAGGGCAGCGTCTACATCGTGAAGCCCAAGATGCACGGCCCCGCCGAAGTCGGCTTTGCCAGCGAGATGTTCGCCCGCGTGGAGCAACTGCTGGGTCTGCCGGAGAACACCGTCAAGCTGGGCATCATGGACGAGGAGCGCCGCACCAGCGTCAACCTCAAGGCCTGCATCGCCGCAGCGGCCAGCCGGGTGGCCTTCATCAACACCGGCTTCCTCGACCGCACCGGCGACGAAATGCACACCGCC
>JAUCDU010000207.1:0-5339 GCA_034674825.1 Giesbergeria sp. | reverse complement strand
GGGTCGAGCTGGCGGCCCAGGCCTTCGATGTTGAGCAGGGTTTTTTGCAGCAGCACCAGTTGCGGCTGGATTTCGACCTGAAAGCGGCGGGACGTCTGGAACAATCGCATCAGCACCATGCCGAGCGAGATTTCCTTCAGCGGCCGGTCGAAGTACGGCTCGCACACGGTGCGGATGGCGCCTTCGAGTTCGTTCACACGCGTGTGCGGCGGCACCCAGCCGCTTTCCACGTGCAGCTCAGCCACGCGCTTGTAGTCGCGCCGGAAAAACGCCACGAAGTTTTGCGCCAGGTACTCCTTGTCGGACTCCGTCAGCGTCCCGACGATGCCGAAATCAAGCGAGATGTAGCGCCCGAAGGTGGCGGGCTCCAGGCTGACCTGAATGTTGCCGGGGTGCATGTCGGCGTGAAAGAAGCCGTCGCGAAACACCTGCGTGAAGAAGATGGTGACGCCGTCGCGCGCCAGTTTCGGGATGTCGACCCCGGCGTCGCGCAGGCGCTGCACCTGGCTGATGGGCACGCCGTTCATGCGCTGCATCACCATCACCTCGGGGTGGCAGAAGTCCCAGTACATGGTGGGAATCTCGACCAGGCCGAGGCCCTCCATGTTGCGGCGCAGCTGCGCGGCATTGGCGGCTTCGCGTACCAGGTCGAGCTCGTCGTGCAGGTAGTTGTCGAACTCCGCCACCACTTCGCGGGGCTTGAGGCGCTTGCCGTCGGCCGAAAGGCTTTCGACCCAGCCGGCCATCATGCGCATCAGGCTCAGGTCTTTTTCGATCACCGGCAGCATGCCGGGGCGCAGCACCTTGACGGCCACCTCGTGCAGCGCGCCCTGGCGGTCGCGCAGGGTGGCGAAGTGCACCTGTGCAATCGAGGCACTGGCGACCGGCACGCGGTCGAAACTGACGAAAACCTCGTCCACCGGGCGGCGGAAGGCGCGCTCGATGGTGGCAATGGCAACGGCACTGTCAAACGGCGGCACGCGGTCTTGCAGCAGGGCGAGTTCGTCGGCGATGTCGGGCGGCAGCAGGTCGCGGCGGGTCGAGAGGACCTGGCCGAACTTGACGAAGATGGGCCCCAGGCGCTCCAGCGCTTCGCGCAGCCGCTGGCCGCGCGGGGCGCGCAGGTCGCGCCCAATCGAGACGATGCGCGCCAGCAGGCGCAGCCAGGGTTTCTGGAAGCTGGTGAGCACCAGGCCGTCGAGCCCATAGCGCAGCGCCACCCAGACAATGGTGGCACCACGAAACATGCGCTTCATGGCAGCGGGCCGTTGCCCGACCAGGGCGCCACGGCGCCGCTGGCCACCGCACCGCCTTTGCGCACGAAGCTGCGCAGCGCCTGGCCAGCACTGCGTGCGATGCTCGAGACGGTATGCGCCGGCACGTCGCCAATGACGCGCGCCAGATCGTCCTCTATGTCCCAGCGCAGATTGTCGGCCAGCCACTGCAGATCGCCGGCAAAATCCACCGCGCCGTCGATGCGCACCGGGGGGCGCTCGCCGCGCAGCGCGGCCTGCGCCAGGCCCAGCGGTGAGGTTTCGGTAACTTCGAAGTGCAGGTCGGGTGTGGCGCCGGGCGCGGCCAGGTCAAATAGACCGGCGGGCGTCACCTGCAGGGCGACAAAAAACTGGCGCCACTGCACCCGCACGATGCGGCCTTTGCGCGCCATGAGCCGCTCGGTGGCGGCGCGCTCTTGCATCAGCACATGGTTGATGAGCAGTACCAAACGCTGCTGCGCTTCGCTGACCAGCCAGTCGGGCGGTTGCGGGCCCTGCGCGATGCGTTCAAAAACGCCGTCGAGGAAGGAAAAGGGAGACTGTGTGGCCATAGTGCTCGATTATGGCAATGCCCGGCGCGCTCTGGCACAAGCGCGCCGGCGGGGCTCACTGCAGCGCCTGGACCCCGGCGACCAGCCAGCCCGACTTGCCGCTCGAGAGCTTGGTCATGTTCCAGACCTCGCGGAACGGGCTGGGACTGGCCGAAGCTTCTTCACGAATCATCCCCGAGAACTCCACGCTGGCCATGTAGGCATCGCCCAGATCCTCAATGCCGAGCAGTTGTGCTTCCAGCATGACGACATCGGTGTGGTTGGGCTGGGCGCCGCCGTGCGATTCGCGATCGCTCAGCTGGCCGCGGATTTCTTCGACCATGCTGTCGGTCATCATCGAGCGCAGCGTGGCGATATCGGACGCATCCCAGGCCGACTGCAGGGTGATGAAGTTGCGCTTGGCGGCCTCAAGAAAGCCTGCGGTGTCGAACCCCTGGGGCACGCCCCAGTTCTGCGAGCCGGCAAGTGCCGAGCCAATGATGGAGCCTTCGGCGCCTGTACTACCTGCATTCCGTTGCGCATCAAAAGCCATGCTGCTGCGTTCCCAGGGGCGCGCCGAGGCGTCGTTGCCGACTTTGTCGGGGCTGTATTCGCGCGCTACCGGTGCGGTGGCGGGTGTGGCGCTGCCGGCGCCCTGAAAGGCAAATGGCGAGGCGGCAGGCTTGCTGCGCGCACGCAGCATGCGAAATAGCGCGAACCCTGCCATTGCGAAGAGCAGCAGCATCAGCACCTGGCCAAAACCTTCGCCAAGACCCAGCGAGCTGGCCAGCCACGCAAGGCCGAGGCCCGCGGCCAAGCCACCGAGCATGGCACCCCAAGGGCGCTTGGGCGCCGCTGCGGCCGCCGCCGCTGGCGTGCCAGGGCGCGCTGCATTGGCGTTTTGCGCTGGCGTGGCCGGCGCTGCAGGCGGTGTGGCCTGGCGCTGCGTCACGTTGCTCGACTGACGACCAAACGATTTGCCGCCGCCCATGCGCCTGGCCTCGGCTTCGAAATGCGTCACCATCAGCATCAGGGCCATCAAGACCGGGACAAGTTTTTTCACAGCTATCTCCTTCAATTCAACATTTGATACCGACGTGCAAGGCAACAACGCCGCCCGTCAGGTTGTGGCAGTCGACATGGCCGAAACCAGCCTGCTTCATTAGCGCTTTCAGCGCCTGTTGATCGGGGTGCATGCGAATAGATTCCGCCAGGTACCGGTAACTGTCTGCATCGCCCGCCACCAGCTGACCAATGCGCGGCAGCACCTTGAACGAATACCAGTCGTAGGCCTTGGCGAGCGGCTTGGCTACCTTGGAGAATTCAAGCACCAACAGCTTCCCGCCGGGCCTGAGCACGCGGCACATTTCGGTGAGCGCAATGTCTTTGTGCGTCATGTTGCGCAGGCCAAAGGCCACGCTCACCAGGTCGAAATGCGCATCGGGGAACGGCAGTTGCTCGGCGTCGCAGACGACTGTGGGCAGCACCACGCCGGCGTCGATCAGGCGGTCGCGCCCGGTGCGCAGCATGGCTTCGTTGATGTCGGTGTGCACCACCTCGCCGCGCTCACCCACCTTTTTGGCAAAAGCCAATGCCAGGTCGCCCGTGCCGCCCGCAATGTCGAGCACGCGCTGGCCTTCCTGCAGGTTGGCCACCAGCACGGTGTAAGCCTTCCAGGCGCGGTGAAGGCCGCCCGACATCAGGTCGTTCATCACGTCGTAGCGCGACGCCACCGAATCAAACACGCCGCGCACGCGGCGCGCCTTGTCGCGCTCGTCAACCGACTCGAAACCAAAATGCGTGGTAGTCATGCACAGGATGCTAGCTGCTTGCAGGGCAACCCTGTAAATGCCTGGGATATTGGATATTTAAGCCAAACAACGTCCTGGCGCTTATCTGCATTACCCAAATAGCTACCAAAACGATAGCTAGATAGTGGCAAATTCACCACCTTTTGGCGCCATTCAGTCGCCGCTGAAAGCCTGCGCGCCCTTGGTTTTGGTCTTGCTGAGGCCTTTGGGGGCCATGGAAGCGTCGCGATCCGCGCCGGCAGCCGCCAGCCGCGCCTCGTAGCTGGCCCACAGTTCGGCCTGGCGCGCACCGAGTTCGTACAGGTAATCCCAGGAAAAGATGCCGCTGCTGTGGCCGTCGGAAAAGGTGGGCTGCACGGCATAGTTGCCCACCGGCGCCAGCGCCACCAGCGCAACATCGCGCTTGCCGGTCTGCAGCACCTCCTGGCCCGGGCCGTGGCCCATGACTTCGGCCGAGGGCGAGAAGACGCGCAGCAACTCGAACGGAAGACGAAAGTGCGCGCCGTCGGAGAACACGACTTCGAGCACGCGCGAAGCCTCGTGAACGGTGATGGATCGGGGCGTGGGAGCGCCGGGTTTCAGGCCTGCCATGGGGAAATTACCTGCAAGAGAAACGATAGATGGCCGAATTGTCCCACTGGCCGAAAGCCAGCCTTGGTAAGCGGTATTCGTGACCTGTTGTTGCTGCTGCTGGCAGCCCGCTAGATGAGCGCCCAGGCCCAATCCAGCGCAGGATGGCCCGCAAATGTGCGCTCCAGTGCATAGGGCGGCACGCCCGCTGCAGCGGGCGATACACCGTTCGCGGTCAAGCTCGTCAATCGGCTGGCGGCGCCTCGCCCTTTGCCAAATAAACCCGAATTTGTGCGTTGACCGCGTCGAGGAGCTCCTGGACAGCGGCTTCCTTGTCATGATCCCGGCCCCGCTGCGGCTCGCCCCAGATGGCGTTCGGGAAATGCGAGTCCCATTCAAAGCGCGCAATCACGTGCCAATGCAGGTGCGGCACTTGGTTGCCCAGAGCGGCAAGGTTCACCTTGGCGGGTTGCAGGTGCTCGATCAGCGAGCGCTCGACACAGACCACGGCGCCCATGCATTCGGCGCGCTCCTCCGGCGAGAGCTCGGAGAGCTCGGCCACGTGCGCGTTCCAGATGACGCGGTAGTAACCGGGAAAGCCAACTTCCTCGACCTGCACCACGCGCAGCGTCTTGCTGCGCCAGACCAGAGTGCCGCCGTCCTGCGCGCACAACGCACAGCCAAACGACGACTTGCTCATACCAGCACCCGTTCGATGCCGCCGCTGTTGGCGCGCTTCACGTACTCGGGTAGCCAGTTCTCACCCAGAATCTGGCGGGCCATTTCAATCACGATGTAGTCGGCTTCCAGCAGGCCGTTCTGCAGATCGTCTTCGTAGCGCTTGAGCCCTTGCAGGCAGCTTGGGCAGCTGGTGAGGATTTTCACGTTGGCCTGCGCCGCCACCGTGCCGTTGGCACGCAACTGCGCCTCGCCCTTCTTGATTTCTTCTTCCTTGCGAAAGCGCACCTGCGTGGCAATGTCGGGCCGGGTGACGCCCAGCGTGCCGGATTCGCCGCAGCAGCGCTCGCTCTTGATGACGTTGTCGCCCACCAGCGCCTTGACGGTCTTCATCGGGTCGCCCTGTTTCATCGGGTTGTGGCAGGGCTCGTGGTACAGGTAGCCGCCCTGGCCGCCGGGCAGCGTGATGCCCTTTT
>JAUCDU010000206.1:0-5358 GCA_034674825.1 Giesbergeria sp. | reverse complement strand
CGTCGGTCAGAAAGTCTTGGCGGCCCACATTTTCGCATCCATCAGCAACTGCTGGGTGCGGCTTGGAGCGTTGGCAACCGGCAGGCCATTGGGGTCTTGCGTCCACTCGGTCATGGAGCCGGGGTAGAGCTTGACGTTCTTTTGGCCCAGCACCTCAGACATGGCGAACCAGTTGGTTGCTGCCCAGTGGCCGGTATTGCAGAAAGACACGGTCTCCTTTGCCGGGTCGATCGGGCTGGACGCCGCGATCTGCTTTGCCTGGTCGGCACCTACAAAAGTGGAGCTGCCGGGCGCAAACCATTTGTCGTGCTGCAGGTTGACCGCGGTCGGCAGCGTGCCAGCCACCTTGGCGGCGGGGGCGCGGGTTTCGCCGTTGAAGAAGGGGGCAGGGCGGGCATCCACCAAGACCGCATCCTTGGCGTTCACGTGCTTGCGCACTTCGTCGGTGCTGGCAATCAGCGAGGTGTCGAGTTGCGGTTGGAAGCTGCTGGCGGCGATCTTCACGGCTTCGTTGTTCTGCTCCAACTTCGCATCCGACCAGGCCTGCACGCCGCCATTGAGGATCGACAGCTCCTTCAGGCCAAGCACCTTCAGCGTCCAGTACACACGGGCGCTGGAACCGAAATCGGTGGCGTTCGCACCGCTGGACACCACCACTGCGTGCATTGCCGGCGTCAGGCCCAGGCTTTGCACCAAGGTGGTCAGCTTGGGCAGAGGCAGCATCTCGCCCGGGTTGTTGGCTGGCCCGCGCCATTGGCCGTAAGGCGCGTTGACGGCACCCGGAATGTGGCCCGCTGCGTACGATTTCGGATCGCGGATATCGATCACCCGCACGTTGGCGTCGCTCAGGCTGGCGTTCAGCTCCTGCGGGGTCAGCAACGGCTGCGCGGCAAAGGCACTGGCTGCCGCCAAGCTCAGGGTAAGGCCAGTGATCAGGGTGGTAAGACGTCGCATGCTTGCTCCAGATTAACAATGGACGCGATTCTGATCAGCATCTGCATATAAGGGAACGATTCTTTAGTTGGCTGTATATGCCAAATTGCATGTAAGACGCCAATAAATTAATGAAACGAAGAATAAGCACCGCCCTGGGAGAAAGCGATTCTTTGAGCAGATTGGCGGCGTGGCCTTCGCGCAACCAGCCGCCAAAGATCTATCATTTTGATAGCTACTTGCGCTTTATGGATAAGCGCTGGAGCACTTTTTTTACCAAAATTAACCTTCCCTCAGGTCTTCTTCCTGATCAGGCCGTAGACGACCAGCAGTACGATCGCGCCGACGATGGACGCCAGCCAGCCCGCTGGGGCCCCAGGTGCGTACCACCCCATCGCAGCGCCGACATAGCGCGCCAGGAATGAGCCGGCGATGCCCAGCACGATGGTCATGATCCAGCCCAGCTTGTCGTCGCCGGGTTTCACTGCGCGTGCAATCAATCCGACGATGAAGCCGACGATGATGGTTCCGAGGATGGCGAACATGGGGTTCCTTTGTGAAGCGGTCCGTGGGGCCGAAAACGCGCAACTGTACTGGGAGCGCAGACAATTCGCCCATGCAAGCCTTGATCAACGCCATCGACACGATGGATCTGCCCGCCGACGCACAGCGCGTTTTCCATGGCCGAGGTGGCCTGCACGCTGGCTGTGAGCAGTGGACGCTCGACGCCTATCCGCCCGTTTTTGTGCTCACCAGCTTCGCTCCAGCCAGCGAAGAGACCGACGCCCAACTTGCGGCAGTGGGCAACACACTGGCCAGACGCTGGCAGCAGCTGGCTCCCGGATTGCCGCTGAACTGGGTGTTTCAGTGCCGCAACGAGCAATTGCGCACACAGGGACGCACCGAAACGCGGGTCATGGCCGGCACCGTGCCCGAGCCTCATGTGGTCAGGGAGCAGGACGCCAAGTACCGTGTTCACCTGGATCGGGGCCAGAACCACGGCCTGTTTCTCGACATGGCCGAAGGCCGGCGCTGGGTGCGCGATTACGCCGCTGCGCGCAGCACCGACCGCTACGGTCTCAAAGTGCTCAATCTGTTCGCCTACACCTGCGCGTTCTCGGTGGTGGCGCTGCAGGCGGGCGCGCGCCAGGTCGTCAACGTGGACATGAGCCATGGCGCGCTCGCCATCGGCCAGCAGAACCACCAGCTCAACGGCGTCGCGGCGGGCGCAAGCTTTCTGCCGCACGACATCTTCAGCAGCTGGGGCAAGATTTCCCGCAGCGGACCTTACGGCCTGGTCATCGTAGACCCACCCAGCTACCAGAAGGGCAGCTTCGTTGCGACCAAAGACTACGCCAGGCTGATGCGCCGCCTGCCGGAGCTTGTGGCGCCGGGCGGGCACGCGCTGCTGTGCCTGAATGCACCCGAACTGGGCATGGCGTTCTTGCAAGACCAGATGCGGGAACTCGCGCCAGAACTGCATTTCGTCGAACGCTTGGCCAACCCGGCGGCTTTTGGCGACGTGGACAGCGAGCGCGCCCTGAAGGTATTGGTGTATCAAGTGCCCGACATTCAGGCGTAGGTTCTGGACACGCCTGCCTCGCAGGCTGCCGCGCGCTCCACGCAGTCGGCCGGCCATCCATCGGCTTAGAGTGGCCACACCATCAGCAACACCGGCATGCTGATCGCCACCACCAGCAGTTCCAGCGGCAAGCCCAGGCGCCAGTAGTCACCAAAGCGAAAGCCCCCCGGCCCGAGAATCAGGGTGTTGTTCTGGTGGCCGATCGGCGTGAGGAAGGCACACGATGCGCCAATGGCCACGGCGAGCAAAAACGGATCCGGGTTGGCGCCCAGCGCGGCAGCGGTTCCCAAGGCAATCGGGCACATCACGGCGGCCGTGGCGGCGTTGTTCATCAGGTCGGACAGGAACATCGACACGACGAGGATGAAGCCCAGTCCCAGCACCGCATTGCTTTGCGCCACGTGCGCGATGAGAAAGCGGGCAATGAGGTCCGCCGTGCCGGTGGTTTCAAGCGTGCTGGCCACCGGCATCAGGGCAGCGAGCAGCACCACGACGGGCCAGTCGATGGCCGCGTACACCGCGCGTGGCGGCACCGTGCGCAGCACCATCGAGGCCAGCACCCCGAGCGCAAACGCGATCGGGGCCGAGAGCCAGCCCAGCGCCGCCGCCCCGACAGAGACCAGCATGACGGCGCTTGCCTGCCAGGCCTTGCGCTTGCTCGGGATATGCAGCTCGCGCTGCGCCAGCGGCACGCAACCATTGTCGGACGCGAACTCGGCAATTGCTTCGGCCGGCCCCTGCATCAACAGCAAATCCCCGGGCCGCAGCGGCATGGCGCGTAGGCGGGCGCGGGCACGCTGCCCCTGGCGCGAGACGGCAAGCAAGTTCAGGCCATAGCGGGTGCGCAGCAGCATGTCGCTGGCCGAGCGCCCATCCAGGCTCGACCCTGGAAGCACGGCAAGCTCCATCAGCACGATGTCAGAGGAGGCGGGCTCGCTGTCCCCTTCGTGCGCTTCGTGCGCCTCGTCTGCATCCTTGTCCGCGCCGTTTTTCTTGCGGTATTTGCGTGATTTTTTTTCCGTCGCGCCAGCTGTTGGCAACGCTCCGTCTTCGCCTGCCTCTTCGGGTTCTTCGTCTTCGGGGCGGCGCGATTCCTCCAGTTTGAGCTCAAGCGCCGAGAGCAGCTTGCCGAGCGCATCGGCTTCGGCCTCGATGACCAGGATGTCGCCCTCGCGCACGTGGCGCCAATGGCTGGGGGCGATGACGCGAATGTCGCTGCGCACCAGACCGACCACCTGGGCGCCGGCCTTGTCCAGTTCCTGCTCCAGTGCGCGCAAGGTCTTGCCCGCTGACGCGCTGCCCTCGGGTACGCGCACTTCGGTCAGGTAGGCACCGGCCTCAAAACCGTCAACGCCGGTTTGCTTGCGCGCCGGCACCAGCCGCCAGCCGATCAGCACAATGAACGCCACGCCCGCCACCGCGACACTCACGCCCACCGGGGCGAAGTCGAACATGGCAAAGCCGCCCATGCCTTGCTGCTGGCGAAAGCCCGAGACGATCAGGTTGGGCGGCGTGCCAATGAGCGTCGTCATGCCCCCCAGGATGGTGCCAAACGCCAGCGGCATCAGCACCTGGCCGGGTGTGAGCTTCAGGCGCCCGGCGAGTTGCACTGCCACCGGCATGAGCAGCGCCATGGCACCGACGTTGTTCATGAAGCCCGACAGCAAGGCGCCCAGGCCTGTCAAGGCCGCCAGGCTGGTGACCATGCCGCCCTTGGCGGGCAGCACGCGGCGGGCCAGCAAATCCACCGCGCCCGAAGTTTGTAGCCCGCGGCTCAGCACCAGCACGCAGGCCACGGTAATGACTGCCGGGTGGCCAAAGCCCGCGAAGGCGCTGGTCGCTGGCAGCAAGCCGGTCAGCACACAGGCGAGCAAGGCCGCGACTGCCACCATGTCGTGGCGCCAGCGGCCCGAAACGAACATCGCAACAGTGGCCGCAAGAATGGCCAGGATGGTCCACTGCGGCGCCGTCATGAGGCCTGCTCCGCGTTGCGGGCGCGTGGGCAGTGGTCGAGTTGTGCCAGGAGCAAAGACATATTGATTTCTGTAGTGAGGCTGGAACGCGGCTGGCGGCCGCCGCAACCAGCAGTATCCGCGACGCTCGCGCAGTCGTGCTGCGAGAAGCGGCGTTCGCCTACCATCGCCGCATGGAACCCGCCTCGATGCCAATGCTGCTGCTGCAAGTCGTGCAGAGCTTTGCGCTGTGGTTGTTGTCTTCGGTACACATTGCCCTGGCCCTGGCGGTGACGCTGCACGCGTTGATGAAAAAGGACGAAGTCCACAAGGCGGTGGCCTGGATCGGCCTGGCGTGGCTGGCGCCCTTTGGGGGTGCGTTTACCTACTGGATGCTGGGTATCAACCGGATTGGGCGCACCGGGGTGTCGCTTGGCCTGCGCCAGGCCTGGCAAAGCGACGGCGACGCAGCCGAGGCGTTTGCAGTGCCGGACGACGCAGTGGACGCGCCGCTGGCCGGCGTGGCGCGCGTCGGCCGGCAGGTAACGGGCAAGCCGCTGCTGGCTGGCAACAGCGTGCTGCCGCTGACCGATGGCGACCAGGCCTACCCGGCGATGTTGGCGGCGATTGACGGCGCGCAGCATTCGATCACGCTGCTCACCTATATCTTTCACAACGACGGCGCTGGCGAGGCGTTTGTGCAGGCACTTTCGACCGCCCACGCCCGAGGGGTGCACGTGCGGGTGCTGGTCGATGCCGTGGGCTCGCGCTACCGGCCCACCGGTGTGCCGCGGCGCCTGCGCGCGCTGGGTATTCGATGCGAGGTGTTTCTGCCTCCGGCGCTTACGCGGCCGCTGTCGCAGATCAACCTGCGCAACCACCGCAAGATTC
>JAUCDU010000205.1:0-5379 GCA_034674825.1 Giesbergeria sp. | reverse complement strand
GGTGGGCATGAACGTGCGCGACGACTGCCTGCCGCTGGCCAAGGAACTCAAGGTCGCATTCAAGAGGCGCGCTCAGGGTGCCATGCGCGCCGTGGCGACCCTTACCGCCGAACAGCGCGCGCTGATGCAGCAGAGCGACAAGGGCGAAGTGCAGGTGCAGGTCACCGTGACAGACGAAGCCGGCGCCGAGCCGGTGCAATGTGAATTTACCTGGGCCTGGATTCCTTCCAGCCGCCCGAAGAACTGAAGGAGTTATCCCATGGCCAAACAAGTCCAGGAAGCCTACATCGTTGCCGCCACGCGCACGCCTATCGGCAAGTCGCACCGCGGTTACTTCAAGAACACGCGTCCCGACGACCTGCTGGCGACCATCCTGAAGGCCGCCATAGCGCAGGCCCCGGGGCTGGACCCGGCGGCGATTGAAGACATCATTTGCGGTTGCGCCATCCCCGAAGCCCAGCAAGGCCTGAACGTGGCGCGCATCGGCGCCGTGCTTGCCGGCCTGCCCACCAGCGTGGGCGGCATCACGGTGAACCGCTTCTGCGCCTCGGGCCTGTCGGCCGTGCAGATGGCCGCCGACCGCATTCGGGTCGGCGAGGCCGAGGTCATGATTGCCGCTGGCGTCGAGAGCATGAGCATGGTGCCGATGATGGGCAACGCCCCCAGCCTCTCACCAAGCATTTTCGAACGCGAAGGCGATGTAGGCATTGCCTACGGCATGGGCCTGACCGCCGAGAAGGTTGCGCAGCAGTGGAAGGTGAGCCGTGAGGCGCAAGACGCGTTTGCGGTGCAGTCGCACCAGCGCGCGCTGGCGGCGCAGGCTGCCGGCTACTTCGCCGACGAGACCACGCCGATTGAAGTGACCGACCGTTCGGTGGACCTGGCCACGGGAGCGCCCATCGTCCAGACGCGCACCGTGAGCCAGGACGAAGGCGCACGCCCGGACACCAGCATGGAAGGCCTGGCCAAGCTGCGCCCGGTGTTCGCCGCGCGCGGCTCGGTCACGGCGGGCAACAGCTCGCAGACCAGCGACGGCGCGGGCGCGCTCATCCTGGCGAGCGAAACGGCCGTCAAGCGTTTTGGCTTGACCCCGCTGGCGCGTTTTGTGTCGTTTGCCAGCAAGGGCGTGCCGCCGGCCATCATGGGCATCGGACCGATTGAAGCCATTCCGGCGGCGCTGCGCTACGCCGGGCTGACGCAGGCGGACATGGACTGGATCGAGCTGAACGAGGCCTTTGCTGCGCAGTCGATTGCGGTCATGAACACGCTGGGCCTGGACCCGGCCAAGGTGAACCCGATGGGCGGCGCGATTGCGCTCGGCCACCCGCTGGGCGCTACCGGGGCGATTCGGGCCGCGACCGTGGTGCATGCGCTCAAGCGCAACAAGCTCAAGTACGGGATGGTGACGATGTGTGTGGGGATGGGACAAGGCGCCGCCGGCATCTTCGAGAGCGTGTAACTGGCTACCGAGCGGGTGATCTGCGTTGTTGGGCGGTGCTCGGAATCCTCACGTACCTGAAGTACGTTGCGGTTCCTGCGCTCCGTCCGCCTAGCAGCTCATCCCGCTCGCTACGCCCTTTAGGGCGGGGTGCTAGACCGAAAGGCATGGCTTGAAACAACAAACTCTGCGAGTCGATTCTGCTGCGCTGGCGCTGCGGGTGTACCAGCCAGGCGGTGATGCCCGCGCCAGCGTCGTCATTGGCGCGGCGATGGGGGTTCGGCAGGACTTTTACAGTGCGTTTGCCACCTGGCTGGCGGGGCAAGGGTTTCGCGTCACGACGTTTGACTACCGGGGCCACGGCTTCTCGCTGCAGGGGCCAATGCGCGCCGTGCGCGCCTCCATTTCCGATTGGGTGCACGACTACGAGGCTGTCATAGCAAACGCCAAGGCGGCGCTGCCGGAAAAGCCGCTCTACCTTGTTGGCCACAGCCTGGGCGGGCAATTGCCAGGGCTGATGCGCGATACCGGTGCGGTTGCCGGCAGGCTGGGCGTGGCGGCAGGCCGCGGCTACTGGCGCGACAGCGCATGGTGCCCATTTTCTGGGGGCTGATCATGCCGCTGGCCACGCGCGTCTGTGGTTACTTTCCGGGCAAGCGCCTGGGCATCGTGGGCGACTTGCCCGCCGGCGTCATACGCCAGTGGCGGCGCTGGTGCCTGAACCCGCGCTATTCCATGGGCGCGGAGGGCGACGCGGCAGAGCGCAGCTACGCCGCAGTGCGTTTCCCCATCCTTTCCTATTCGCTTGCCGACGACGAAATGATGACGCAGCGCGGCATCGAGCACCTGGCGAGCTTTTACAGCCAGAGCGATGCGCGCGTGGAAGCGATTGAACCTGAGGACGCCGGAGCCAAGCGCATCGGCCACTTCGGCTTCTTTCGCCCGCAGTTCGAGGCCTCGCTGTGGCCGCGCGCGGTGCAGGCGCTGGATGCGTTCGGGTCGCGCCAAGTCGCCGGCACGACCGTCTGAAGCCGTGTTTTTGGGCACACTGGTGGCATGAGCACTTCTTCCTCACATCCCCTGGACGCTGCTTTGCAGCTGCGCACTGACCGGCCCAACACCTATGTGGGTCAGGCGCCCGCGCCGTACTGGAACATGGTGGGGCCGTTTGGCGGCATCACCGCTGCGGCCATGATGCAGGCGCTGCTGCAGCATCCCGAGCTGCTGGGCGACCCGCTCTCGCTGACGGTGAACTACGGCGGCGGCCTGGTGGCGGGTGCGTTTGAGTTGCAGGCGGTGCCGGTGCGCACCAACCGTTCAACCCAGCACTGGACGCTGTCGATTCTGCAGGCCGGAGCCGACGGCGCGCCCGTGGTCACCACCACCGGCACAGCGGTGACGGCGCTGCGGCGCGAGACCTGGAGCGCGGGCGACACGCCGGCGCCTGCGGTGCCGCGCCCCGCCGACACCCCCGCCGTCGGGCCCGCGTTTGGCGTCGAGTGGCTCAGCCGCTACGAAATGCGGCCCGTGAGTGGCGTCCTTCCCCAAGTCTGGGACGGCAGCGGCGACCACAGCGTGTCGCAGTTGTGGATGCGCGACGCACCGCCTCGCCCGCTTGATTTTTGCAGCCTGACCGCCCTGGCCGATGTGTTCTTCCCGCGCGTCTGGCTGCGCCGTGCGCGCCAGGTGCCAGCGGGCACGGTGTCGATGACCGTGTACTTCCATGCCAGCCAGGCCGACCTTGCGGCGACCGGCGACGGTTATCTGCTCGGACAAGCCCGCGGCCAGGAGTTTCGCAGCGGCTTTTTCGACCAGACCGCACAGTTGTGGAACGAAGCCGGCACGCTGCTCGCGACCAGCCACCAGATCGTCTATTACAAAGAATAAGGCACCCCCTTTTCGCCGACAAGGAAACCGTATGACCAGCCCCACCCAGGACATCCTGCAGCACACCGAAGCGGGCGTCTGCACGCTCACCTTCAACCGCGTAGCCAAGAAAAACTCCATCACCGCCGCGATGTATGCGGCGCTGGCCGATGCCTTGCAGGCCGCGGCGCAAGACGACAGCGTGCGCGCTGTGGTGTTGCAGGGGGACGCCACCGTGTTCAGCGCCGGCAACGACATTGGCGACTTTCTGCAGCAGCCCGCCTCGACGCAGGATTCGCCGGTCTACCGCTTCCTGCATGGCATCGCGCGCTTTCCCAAGCCCTTGATTGCCGCGGTCTGCGGCCCGGCCGTGGGCATTGGCACCACCATGCTGCTGCACTGCGACCTGGTCTATGCCGGCGACAACGCCATGTTCTCGCTGCCGTTCGTGAACCTGGGGCTGTGCCCGGAGGCGGCGTCCAGCTTGCTGCTGCCGCGCCTCATTGGCCACCAGCGCGCCGCCGAAGCCCTGTTGCTGGGCGAGCCCTTCATGGCCGAGGCCGCGCTGGAAGTCGGACTGGTGAACCGCGTCGTGCCGCCCACCGAATGCAACGGCATCGCGCAGGCGCAGGCGAAGAAGCTGGCCGCCAAGCCGCTCGCGTCGCTGGTGGAAACCAAGCGCTTGATGAAGCTCGGCCAGGAAGGCCCGGTGATTGAACGCATGACCGAGGAGGGCGCCAGCTTTGGTCGCATGCTGCGTGAGCCCGCAGCGCGCGAAGCGTTTGCGGCCTTCATGGGCAAGCGATAAACCGTTTCAAAGGCGCTGCTGCCTGCCAGCAGAGCCAGCGCCTTGGGCGTACAGTGGCTTTTTGAATTCTTCAAGCGCCACACCATGATTTCCCTGGGCAAACGCGCCGCCGGCCTGCGTCTGGAGCGCATGCAGGCTTCCCCTTTGTGGACCGAAGGCGGCTTTCGCAACCAGTACCCGATACCGCCAGGCCTGCGCGACACCACGGCCGCGCGCCCGACGCTGCGCGACTTTGTCTGCGCCGAGGGCCGGCGTGTGCCGCAAGGGCCGCTGCCCACCGTGGACCCGCGCGAGCGCTGGGCCCGCAAGCCCGACTCTGGCCTGCGCGCGACCTGGCTTGGTCATTCCAGCGTGCTGATTGAAATCGACGGCCTGCGCGTGCTCACCGACCCGGTTTGGGGCCCGCGCGCGTCGCCGTCGCGCCTCATCGGGCCCAAGCGCTTTCAGAAAGCGCCGGTGCGCCTGTCGCAACTGCCGCCCATCGATGTCGTCGTCATCTCGCACGACCATTACGACCACCTCGATTACCCGACCATCCGCCAGATGGCCAAGACGAATATTCCCTTCGTCACCTCGCTCGGTGTCGGCGCGCACCTGCAGGCCTGGGGTGTTGCGCCCGAACGCATCACCGAACTCGACTGGTGGCAGTCGCACACCGTGCCCGGAACCGAACTCACCATCCACGCCGCGCCTTCGCAGCATTTCTCGGGCCGCAGCCTGAAGGACCGCAACGCCACGCTGTGGTCGTCGCTCGTCATCGAGTCGCCGCGCCACCGCGTGTTCTTCAGCGGCGACACGGGCCTGACCACCGAATACACCCGCATCCGCGAGCGCTTTGGACCGTTCGACCTGGTGATGCTCGAAGTTGGCGCGTTTCACCCCACCTGGGGTGATATTCACTTGGGGCCGGAAAACGCCCTCAAGGCGCTCGACCTGCTGGGCGGCGGCGCCTTTCTGCCGGTTCATTGGGGGACGTTCAACCTGGCGATGCACGACTGGGACGCGCCTGTCGAAACCCTGCTGGCGCTGGGACCGAAGCAGGGTGCGCACTTGTTGATGCCGCGCCTGGGGGAGCCGGTGGAACCGGCGCACGGACCGTTGGATGCGCCGTGGTGGCGGGCAGTGGGGGTTTCACAGCCAGTCCGTAGCGACGCGACCAAAGAGCCCGACCCCGCCGCGCAAACGCCGGAGAATTTGAATCCGCTGCTGTGGCCGATGGATTGATGGATTGGCAGAGCTTTGAGTGTTTTTGGCTGCTAGCGCTTAT
>JAUCDU010000204.1:0-5386 GCA_034674825.1 Giesbergeria sp. | reverse complement strand
GCGGATCACCGGGTGGTCGGGCTGGTAGGTCTGCAACAGCGCCGGCCGCCGCGCATCGCCGCCCTCGCGCCCGGCGCGGCCGGCGACCTGCCGCATCAGCTGGAAGCTGCGCTCGGCCGCGCGCAGGTCGGGACGGCGTGCCAGCAGCTCGGCCGGGGTGGTCGGGGGCGAGCTGTGGGAATGAAACACGATGCCAATGCTGGTCGTGATGGAGAGCGGCTTGTCGTTCACGTCGAACACCGGGCGGGACACCTGAACCACGATTTTTTGCGCCACGGCGCGGGCCACGTCCGGCCCCGAGAGGTTTTCCAGCACCACCACGAATTCGTCGCCCGCCAGCCGCACCACCAGGTCGGTGGTGCGCACGCTTGCTTGCAGGCGGCGTGCAAATTCGCACAACACTTCATCGCCCGCCGCGTGGCCCAGCGAGTCGTTGATCGCCTTGAAATGGTCGATATCCAGGTACATCACGGCCAGCGCATCGCCGCTGCGCTTGGCGCGTGCCAGCATCAGCGGCAGCGTTTCGTTGAACGCCATGCGGTTAGGCAACTGGGTCAGCGAATCGACGCGCGCCTGCAGAGCGAGCTTGCGCTGAGCTGTCTTGAGCTCGGTGATGTTGATGGTCATGGCAAACACGCCGACCACCGCTCCGGCAGCATCGAATTCGGGCACAAAGATGCTGTGCGCATCGCGCAGGGCGCCGCTCACGGTTCGTTGCGACTCGAACTCCACCCGCTCGCCCGCCAAAGCGCGTTTGTACATCCCCTGAACCCACGCGTAGTACTTTTCGCCGACCATGTCGTGCAAGGTGTTTCCTACCAGGCTTGCCGGCTCCTTGCCCCACCAATCGCGGACCTGGCTGTTGACAAAGCTGAAGCGCTCATAGGCGTCCAGATGCGCCACCAGCGCCGGCAGGTTGTCGGTGATGCCGCGCAACTTGGCCTCGTTCGCCGCTATGGCGTTTTCTATTCGCTTGCGTTCGGTGATGTCAAAGCTCATGGAGAAAAAGCCTTGCACCCGTCCTTCGGCGTCCCTGTCCGGGACATAGGTGAGCTCAAACTGCGTTGCCGAGTATCTTGAGCCCCTCGCGCCTTGCTTTTCGAAAGTCACTCTCTCACCGCTCAGCGCCTTGCGCGCCCAGGGCTCGATTTTCGAAAATTCGGCCTCGTCGTAGACTTCCTGCATCGAAGTGCCGATGAAATTTCTGCCCGGATACGCTTTCTGGAAATGCGCATTCACGAAGGTGTAGCACAGCGAAGTGTCCACACGGGCCACCAGAGACGGCATGTTGTCGGCAATATCCTGCAGGAGCTTGCGGCTCGCGGCAACGCGCTCCTGGGCTTCGCGGCGCTCGGAGATGTCGCGCAGAAAAGCGTGGGCAACAAAATGATCGCCCATGTTCAAGGTGCCGATAGAGAGCTCTACCGGAATGGGATGGCCATCGCGATGCCAAGCCGTTATTTCGACGCGTTTGCCTATCAGGCGACTTGTGCCAAGTTGCGACAGTTTCAGTGTCTCGGGTATCCAGGCGGAGCGCATGGCCTCAGGAACCACCAGTTGCACCAGCTCTTGGCCGAGCGCCTCTTCGCGTGAATAGCCAAAGATCAGTTCGGCCTGCCGGTTCCATTCGATGATGCGGGCATCGCGGTCTATGGCAATGAAGCCGTCGCCCGCATGGCGCAATATTTCACGCAGATAGTTTTCACTTGCTTCCAGCTGTTCCCGCGCGCTCTGGCGTTCGGCCATCAGGCGGTCGAAGGTGCGTGCCAGGTCGCCCAGTTCGTCTTCCGCATGCTCCGCCTCGGAAGGGACATATTGCGCCGCCGCATGCGTCGCCAGCATGTGCTGGTGCAGACGTCCCAGCGGTGCGAGCTGGCGGCGCAGCAAGTAAAGGCTCAAACCCCCCACCAGCAGCGACAGTGCAATGGCGCCCAGCCAAGTGAGCAACTCAAGGCGACGCAGGTCTGCGAACGCCTCTTGGTAGGGGTAGTGGGTGCCAATGATCCAGTTGGTCTGGCGCGTCTGCTTGAACGCGTAGAGGACATGCACGCCCAGGCGACTGACAGCCTCGATGCTGCCCTCAAAACCAGCAACGGCGCGCGTTGTAGCCTCGTTGTGTCCGCCTTCTGCATCAAAGTGCTGAAGGATGCGCGACTTGCGCGGGCTGTCGATGACGATGCCGTTGGTATTGGTAATGAACACATAGCCGGTTTTGCCAAACTTCAAACCGGCCAGTTCGCCCAGAAAATTTGGTTTCTCAAGCGTGATCTGCCCATTGATGACATAGACGATGTTGCCGCGCGCATCGTGCACCGGCTGCGTCATGAACACCTGTGCCAATCCCCTGGTGCGGTTGCGAAGGGGCGGCGAAATCACCCCTTGGTCCCTGGCAAGCGTTTCAATGAAATAGGGCCGATCGGCGAGGTTGAATTTGCCCAGAGATTCCAACCCGATGTAGTTGGCCACCAGGTTGCCCGAGTGGTCCAGAATGGCAACGTTGTCGAAGACTTCGGTGAGCGCGGTCTGGCGCAGCAGAAAGGTTTGCAATTGCGCCGTGCCGCGCAGTTGTTGCGCCTCAAGCGATTCGGCAAACGCCTTGAGCACTACGCGCCGGGCGATGAACTTCTGGTCGATGGCATCGGCAATTGCGGTCGTGCGCTGCATCTGGTCGCTGGTGATCACATCCAGTGTGTTCGCCTTGACGTAGAAAAAGGCAACTGCAGCGACCCCCAGCGTGCTGACCAGCGCAATCAGCATCACGCTCAGCGTCAGGCGTGTTCGCAGCCCAGGCCGCAGCAGTGTCGGCGCGCGCCACCGCGCAGCGGGGCTCGTCATAGGCTTAGAACAGTTCGACTTCGTCGTTGTTCACTTTGGCGACCAGCGCGCCACTGGAAATCAGGTCGTCGTACAGACAGACCCGGTTGCGGCCATTCTCTTTGGCGTAGTAAAGCGCCTGGTCGGCCTGGCCCAGTATTTCGACCGGCGCGCCGCTGCCGGTGGCCACAAAGCCCACGCTGACGGTGATTTGGCCTACCTGCGGGAAAAAATGCTTCTCGATGGTGGCGCGGAAACGATCAAAGACCAGGCGGGCATTTTCGAGCGTGGCGGCACGCAGCAAGACCACGAACTCTTCGCCACCAAAGCGGAAAATGCGATCCTGATGGCGAAACGAACTGCGCAAAATATTGGCGACAAGGATAAGCACCTCGTCGCCGTACAAGTGGCCAAACCGGTCGTTCACCAACTTGAAATGGTCGATGTCGACAACGGCCAGCCAGTTTTTCGCGTCTTGCCCCTGACTGCTGCGGTGGTCGCAATCGCGGGAAATGGGTTCTGTGCGCGCGATCGGCAGTTCGCCTGGCTCTGAATCCCGTGCAAAGTGCTCGTCGAAGGTCTTGCGGTTGAACAGCCCGGTGAGGGCGTCACGCTCGCTGTAGTCGAGCAGGCTTTGGTAGTTGCGATAAACGTGAAAAACGCCTGAAATAACGTCGAGCTTTTGTGCGGAAAAGGGCCGCGACTGCGTGATTTCCAGGCAGCTGGTGACCTTGTCCTGCATCCAGACCGGTAGCCAAAGCCGGTAGCAACCCTTGCTGACGGTGGCGATCGCGCGGCTGCCGCGCTCGTTCACGCACTGCTGCAGTTCTTTCAGGTCGCGCAAGGGAACGCTGTTCGGCTCCCAGTTGGCTTCCAGGACCCCGGACAGCCATTTGCCGCCCTCCAGCCAGGTGCGGGGGCGCACGTACAGGTTGCCTTCGTGCGAGAACACTTCAAGTGCGCGCACATCCAGCGTGCCGGCCAGTTCCTGCAGCGTCGAGAGCACCGAAACTTCGAGGCGCAAGTGATCGCGGTGACCGGTCATCTCGACCAGGTTTTGCAGGATGGGTGACATGGCCAAAGCTTACTCTTTCAGCGACGGCGTTGAAACACCAGATCCCAGACACCGTGGCCGAGGCGCAAGCCGCGGTTTTCGAATTTTGTCAGTGGCCGGTAGTCGGGCTGCGGCGCATAGGCAGTCGCCGTGTTGATCAGTGCGGGTTCGGCCGTCAGCACTTCAAGCATCTGCTCGGCGTAAGGCTGCCAGTCGGTTGCGCAATGCAAGTAACCACCCGGCGCCAGGCGTGTAGCAAGTCGCTTCACCAGCGGCTGCTGCACCAAGCGGCGCTTGTTGTGCTTCTTCTTGTGCCACGGGTCAGGAAAGAAGATGTGCACCCCCGCCAGGCTGGCCGGCGCAACCATGTGTTCGAGCACCTCGACCGCGTCGTGCTGGACGATGCGGATGTTCGTCTGGCCCTGCTCGGCAATGCGCTTGAGCAGTGCGCCGACGCCCGCTTCGTGCACTTCGCAGCACAGGAAATTGTCTTGTGGCCGTACCGAGGCAATATGCGCCGTCGCCTCTCCCATGCCGAAACCGATCTCGAGCACCAGCGGGGCTTCGCGGCCGAAGGCGGCGGAAGCGTCAAGCACGGCTTCCCGGTAGGGCAGCACCAATGTGGGGCCGAGTTGCTCGAATGCCCGCGCCTGCGCCAAAGTGGTGCGGCCTGCGCGGCGCACGTAGCTTTTGATGGTCTTGGGATAGGCCACACCGGGCGGAGCGCCGGCGAGGGGTGGAGTGGTGATGGTGTCGGTCACAGACGGGGATTGTAAATAGAGCGCCAGGCCATTACCCAGTGCGCCAACGCGTCGCCCATCAGGGTTTGCGATGGGACAAGCGGCAGTTCGAGCGCTTTTGCAGCGTCTTGCAGCGCTACCAGCGGCTCAGACATGTCAATCGCTGGCGCGCCGTGCTGTTTGGAGAGTTTTTCGCCATCGTGACCAAGCACCAGCGGGGTGTGCAAATAGCGCGGCGCGGCCATGTCCAGCGCTGCCTGTAGCAGCAGTTGGCGTGGCGTGTTGTCTGCCAGGTCTTCGCCACGCACCACGTGCGTCACAGCTTGTGCGTCGTCGTCCACCACCACGGCAAGTTGGTAGGCCCACAAACCATCGGCGCGCTTGAGCACGAAGTCGCCGACGGCCTCAGGCACATCCTGCGTTTGCGTGCCCAGGCGCCTGTCGGTCCAGTGCAGCTTTCCGTTTGCTATAAAAAAAGAAGCCTCTGACGTAGATGGATAGTGCGCTAGAGGCCAATTTGCCCAATATTTTTGGCAGACAAAGCGCCAGGCACGTGGTGGTCGCCCTTGCAGGCCGCCCCGGCAGGTGCCGGGATAGGGCAGAGGATGGTGGCGGCTCGGAGTGCGGCCAGCGGCTGCGTGCGCCGCGGCGATGTCGGCGCGCGAGCAGGCGCAGGGGTAAGCGAGGCCTGCTGCCACCAGAGTTTCCAGTGCGCGCTGATAGGCAGCACCGCGCTGGGCTTGCCACAGCACTGGCGCATCGGCCTGCAGACCCAAGG
>JAUCDU010000203.1:0-5406 GCA_034674825.1 Giesbergeria sp. | reverse complement strand
TCAGCGCCAGCGCGCCCTCGCAATAGCTTTTCTGCGCCAGCAGCATGCGCTTGACGTCGGCATGCTCGATCAGCGCCACCTGCGCCGCAGCGGCATTCTTGCCGCCGGCGCCCACGGGCCGGCCCTGCAGCCGCGTCCTGGCATAGTCCAGGCTGGCGTAATACCCGGCCAGCCCCAGCGCCGTGGCCGCCATGCCGATGGCGATGCGCGCCTCGTTCATCATGTGGAACATGCACTTGAGCCCCTCGCCCGGCTGGCCGACCAGGTAGCCGATGGCGCCGGCCCTGTCCCTGACGGGGTAACGGCCCTCGCCAAAGTTGAGCAGCGTGTTCGTCGTGCCGCGCCAGCCGAGCTTGTGGTTCAGGCCAGCGAGCGCGATGTCGTTCCTCTCGCCGGTCAGCCCGCCCGCGGTATCGACCAGATGCTTGGGCACGATGAACAGCGAAATCCCCTTGACCCCCGGCACCAGCGCCCCGTTCGGCCCGGGGATCTTGGCCAGCACCAGATGCACGATGTTCTCCGTCATCTCGTGCTCGCCAGCGCTGATCCACATCTTGTTGCCCGTGAGGCGGTAGCGCGGGCCGAGCGGGTCGGCCGCAAAGTCCGCGCCATCGGCCACGGCGCGCGTGGCGATGTCGCTCAAAGAGGAGCCCGCCTGCGGCTCCGACAGGCACATCGTGCCGGCCCAGCGGCCGTTGAACTCGTTGGCCGCAAACACCTGCTGCGCCAGGATGGCGTTGGCGTTGCCCGTGGTCAGCAGGTTGGAGCCGATGCTGATCGACGCCACGCCAAAAAAGGTGTTGGCCGCCGCGTCTACCAGATAGGGCAACTGCATGCCGCCCAGCGCCTCGTCCTGCGCCGCGGCCAGCATGCCGCTGTCGGCGTAGGCCTGCCTTGCCTCATGCGTGCAGCGCGGCAGCACCACACGCAAGCCACCGGCGCCGTCGGGCTCGGTACGCGGTTCTTCTATGTCGACCTGGCGGTTGAACGGCGCATATTTCTCGCGCGCGATGCGCTCGCAGGTGTCGAGCACGGCGTCGAAGGTCTCGCGCGAATGGTCGGCAAAACGCGGCCTCTCGGCCAGGGAAGAAGCCTGCAGCCAGTCGTGCAGCAGGAAGTCGAGGGTGGAGCGCAGCGGGGAAGTCATGCGGCAAATTATGGGCGGCGCGCCCCTGCTGCCTGTGTCCACTGCGGGACGGCGGCGCAGGTGCCACAACCCCAGGCATGCCGCGGTTTTTGGCAGGAGCGGCGCCCCCGCCGCGACGCCCAATGACTGGAGCAGCCTGTGCACCGCCCTATTCCAACGCCACCACGGTGTCATACAGCCCGATGTGCGCCAGCCCCTGGTGGCTTTCGACGCCGGTATAGCGCAGCGACGCATCCTCATAACGCCTGAAGGCAAACACCGCCTGGTTCATCTGCTCGGTGTTGAAGACCTTCAGGCGCACCAGCAGGTGAAAATCCGCCACGCTCAAACCCGTGACGGCCAGGAACAAATCCGGCTCCAGCCACGTGATCACGTCTTGCAGCGTGTTCTCACGAAAGTCCGTCAGGTACATGAAGGCCGGGATGCGCGTGGCGAACTTGATCAGCTTTTCCTGCACCAGCTTGCGCTTGGACTTGAATTCGCGCTCGGCATCGGTCAATGCCTGCTTCTGCCGGGCCGTCAGGTCTTTGTCCTTGGCCTTGTTTTTCAGCGCCTTGACCTTGTCGCTTTGGTTGATGATGGTCTCGATCACCGCGTTGCCCAGCGCGCGCCAGCCCTCGATGCGCTCCACCGCCGCCATGGCCTCGGGGTTGTCCAGCACGCGCTGCAGCGTGCCGTTGTCCACGTTCACCAGCAGGGCCGATTCCCACTTGCGCGCAAGCAGCGTGGCCGATGTGCCCGCCATGGCAATGTCCAGAATGCCGCCGGCGTCGATCTGCGTCATGTTCGCGCCGTCGTAGGCCAGCACGGGCAAGAAAGCCACCAGATCCTTGACCGCGTTCTCGGGGTTGCCCTCGCCCGGCGACAGGCCGATGGCGTAGTCCGACAACTGGCGCAGCGCCCGCGTGGGGGCAAAGTCGAAGACGAAGCACACCGGCTTCAAGACCTCTTCCTCATGCGGGTTGTCGCCATTGGGGTTGGCAATGGCCCAGGGCGACTGCACGCGAAACGCGGCCTGAAAATAGCTCTCGGGCGACTTGAGGTTGCGCAGCATCAGGATGGACGACCACTGCGCCACCGTCACCCCCGTGGTCAGCTTGCCGCACGACAGCGTGATGGTCTTGCCGTCAAAGCCGCCGCCAATGGCGCGGCGCACGGGCGGCAGCGCGTCCAGCCCAATGCCCGCCGCTGCCCCCGCTGCCACCACCACGGTGTAGCCGCGCCAGAACGGGTTGTGCCTGGCGCGCAGCAGATTGGCCATGGCGTGGCAGGCCGCCACGTTGGGCAAGAACCAGAACGAGTGCTGCAAATACGGCAGCAGCCGCTCGTCCGAATACGGAAACGGCGGGCGTGTGCCGGTCTTCAACGCCTCCACGGTGCGCGGCGCGTACTGGCCGCGAATGATGTCCAGCCACTTCTGCACGTCGCCCTGGTGCTTGAAGCGCGCCGCCGCGCCTTCCCCCTCGGCCTCGAAGAAGGCGTTCAGGTCGAATTCGTCAAACTCGCCGCCGCTGGCAATGGCCAGCAGCTCGTCGGGCATCTGGTAGGTCAGCAGGCGCAGCTGCGGCAGCGCGCCGTAGGGGTTGCGCTGTGCGGGGTGAGCGGCGGCAAACGCGGCCTTGGCGCGCTGCTCGTCGGTGTAGGTCCAGTTGAAGATTTGCTCTTCGATGAACTCGCCCGTGGCCAGCGCCCGAAACGGCGTGCCCGACAGATACAGGTAGGCGCGCGTGGTGATGGGCAGAAAGTCTGTCTCCTGCCCCGCCAGCACGCCCAGGTCATCGTTCACCCGCGCCAGGTTGTCGTCGTGCTTTTTGTCGGCAGCGGCCACCGCCGCATCCTCGCCCTCAAACAATTCTTTGGCCGTCTCGCGCCAGGCGCCAAAGTGGTATTCGTCAAACACCACCAAGTCCCAGTTGATGGCGTGCAGCCACTCGTTGCGCGGCTTGATGTTGCCCGCTGCGTCGCGCCCCAGCAGATCCTGGAACGAGCCGAAATACACCAGCGGCACATCGCGCGCCACCGCTGCCGGATCGCCGCCCGACTGGCGCGACAGGTATTGCCAGCCGTCAAAGTCCTGGTGCGAGCGCAAATCGTCCTGCCACGCGTCTTCCACCGCCGGCTTGAAGGTGACGACCAGCACGCGCCGCGCGGCCAGCTTCTTGGCCAGTTGGTAGCTGGTGAAGGTCTTGCCAAAACGCATCTTGGCGTTCCACAGAAAGCGCGGCACGGCCTGCGCGTCTTCAAACCAGATGGATTGAAAGTAGGCATGCGTCTTGTCCACCGCCACCTGCTGCTCGGCGCGCATGGGGAAATTGGCGTGGTGCGTGCCCGATAGCGATGCCCCCTGCCGCAGTTCGGCCAGCGCCGTCAACACGTCGGCCGCCGTGCAGCGCATCCATTCGCGGCTGGACTCAAACACCACGTTCTCAAAGCCCTTGTCGATCAGGCGCTGGCGCAGCTCGGTGTCGGTGATTCTGCTGCCGTCGGCGCGCTCGGCCGCCTCATCGACCTCCAGCCGGTAGGCCAGCCGCGCCTGGCCTTGCGATTGGCGGATGCGCTCGTTCACGTCGCGCGTGGTCTGGCCCACCTTCAGGCAGCCCTGCCAGCGTGCGGCGACTTCGCTGCTGCTCCAGGCGTACAGGCGCGGGCGCGCCTCGGGGCGCGGGGCGAGGATGTCGTCGATGCGGGGTTTATTCATCGCTGGCGCTGTCCAGCAGCATGGGGCGAACCTGCGATGCGATGAACGCCTGCTCCGCCTCGGTGATGCCGTATTTCTCAAACAGCGCCTCGTCCGTCCAAGAGCGATCCCAGGGCTGCACCGGCACCCAGGTATAGGCAGCGTGGGTGGCATCCTGGGTGATTTTTCGCAGCGAGACGAGAAAGCGGAAAAACCGCGTGGTGTAGTAAGACTGCACGCTGCTCGCCTCGGCCTGCGTTGGCACGTAGAAAAACAAAAAGGACTGCGTGCATACCGAGGGCGAGGGCGCGATCTGCGGCTTGCCCAGAATCTGGTGCGGAACAGCGTCGCCGCCGTTGAAGGCCTTTGGCACCAGCACCTTCCAGGTGTCGATCAGCTGCGCGCTCTTGGTCACGGCCTCGCGGGCGATGTAGCCCACGTCGCGCTTCATCTTGCGGATGTAGTGCAGCGGCACATCGCCCGGGCGCTGCGTGGCGTAGAAGCCGTCGAAGTTGGACGTCCAGCCAAATTCCTTGTCGCGCGCCAGCAGGGTGTTGATGGAAGGCTCCTGGTGCGCCAGCACCTTGCGCAGAATGGACATGGCGCGGCCGTCGCGCACAAAAATATCGTATTCGCCCAAATTGCGCGGCATGGGGCCAATGACCTCGCCACCACGCATGGTCGTCACGTTGCAGTCGCCCTGGTACGCCGCATCCCACAGGAAGTAGCACACGCCGGCCTTGATTTCCACGCCCGGAAACACCTCGCTGGCGGCGGGGTAGTCCACCAGTTCGCGCAAGCGCCGGTCGGCCAGCATGGCCTGGCGAAATTCATTCAAGCCCAGCCCCGACGCCATCCAGCGCGCGGGGATGACCATGGCCAAGAGCGCCGGATCCAGCTGTTTGGCCTGCTCGACGAAATGCTGATAGATCGGTACGTCGCGCGTGCCGCCGTCGGAGCCCAGTTGGTAGGGCGGGTTGCCGATGATCACGTCGAATTTCATGTTCTCTCCAAACAGCTCGCCCATGCGGCTTTTGATGTCGCTGGCATGAATGAGCGCGTAAGCATGGCTTTCCTTGTTCTCGCCACGGTCGTAAGCGCTCTGGCTGGCGCCGCAAAACCGGCACTTGCCGCCCTGCCAGTCGTGCTCCAGCCGCTCGAACCAGACGTTGCCGTCTTCGTGCTCAAAGCCCTGGGCAATCGAATGCGGCCCGTTGGCGTGCTTGCTGCAATACAGGCTGCGCCGCGCCAGCAGGCCGGTCAGTTGCGTGATGGCAATGCCAAACACCTGCCGCGTCAGGATGTGGTTCACGCGCTCTTGCAGGTCGGGCATTTGCGCTGCCAGTCCTTCGGTCAGGCGCTGGGTGATGGCGCGCAGGAACACGCCAGACTTGGTGCAGGGGTCGAGAAAGCGCACGCTGCTATCGGCCCACAGGTTGGCCCCGCCATGGTTGGCGGCCCAGGCGGCGGCCAGGGTGTCGAGCATGCGGTCGGCGAATTCGGGCGGGGTGAAAACCTCGTCGTTGGACAGGTTGGCAATGCAGCTGAGCACGTCGGGGTTGCGCCCGCGCAGGGAGAAGGC
>JAUCDU010000202.1:0-5435 GCA_034674825.1 Giesbergeria sp. | reverse complement strand
GCAAACCCGCGCGCGGGCGCGAGCGCCCGCACCACGGACTGCAGCGCTTCGTGCGTTTCGCTCTGGACAGCAATGGCGAGCTGCGTGGTGGCCGCATGGCCCCGCCGCTCAAGCGCCCGCATCAGGCGCGTCAGGCTGTCTGTCAGCCCAAGCAGCACCGCATCTTCCAGCGTGAGCTCTTCCACGCCTTGCAGCTTGTGTTTTAGCTTGCGCGGCACCTGGCTCCAGCCCTGACTGGCAACCCCACCGACCGCAGCGCCCAGCGCCGTGGCAGCGCCCAGCGACATGCCGGCCAGCGCAACATCGGCAGCAAACCCGACCGCGGCGCCCACCGCAGCGCCGGTGCCGAGCTTGCGCCCGGCATCCTGCAAGGTCTGGGGGTGGAACAGGTCGGCCTGCCAGCGGCCACTGGTCCAGGGCGTCAGGGCCAGGTCGGCTTCGTCCGGCCTGAAGCCGTACACGCCAAGAATGGCCTGAACCACCTGCTGCGTGTGCTCGGCGAGGGACTTGCGAAACTGCGCCACCGCCTGCGCCCGGCCCGCCGGCGTCGCCAGGTCCGAACGCGGCACCGCCAGGCGCTGCGCCGCCGCGTGCACCAGCAAGCGCGCCACCAGCGTGGCAGCGGCCGCGCGCCGTGCCTGCGCCTGGCGGTCGAGCTCGGCCACCACGGCCTGCAGTTCGCCCTGGCGGGAACGCAAGAGCACGCACAAATCCTGGAACAGCTGCCGCTCGGCGCCAACAAATGGCGCCACGGCGTCAAACTGCATCCACACATGCAGGTTGAAGCCCGCCAGCACCTCGCGCCAGCCCTCGGCCCGTGCGCCGGACGCCGCGATGAAGTTGAGCACCGGCATGACCGGCCGGGCACAGGCACACAGCAGCTCGATTTCACTGCGGTACTTGGGCAACACCTCCTGGCGACAATCGATGACGTACACCGCAGCGTCCACCTCTAGCATCTTGCGCAACACCTTGGCCTCTTGCTCGTAGGCGGCATGCGCCTCGGGCCCGGCAAGAAAGGCGCGCACGCGCTCGACCGGGTTGGCAAATTCCCCGGGCAAGCCCGCCATGTAGTGCTGTAGCGCCACAGCGTCTTCCAGGCCCGGCGTATCGTAGAAACGCACTGCCGTTCGCCCTTCCACATGCAGGTCGATGCGCTCCACATGGCGCGTGGTGCCGGGGCGGTCCGACACCTCTCCGAAGCCGCGTTTGCGCGTCAGCGTGCGCAAGAGCGAGGTCTTGCCCACATTGGTGTGGCCGACCACGGCTATTTCTATCGGCTGGTTCATGCCTGCGCCTCCATCCAGCGCGCGGCGTCTGCCACGCTGTCGAACACGCTCCAGACTTCCAAGCCGCTGGCCTGCACCCAGGCGTGCCAGCGCAGCAGGTCGGCCGCGTTGGATTCGGCTTCATCGGCTTCATCGGCTGCGTCCAGGTGCAGTGCCAGCGCGCAATGCTGCGCCGACAGGGCTGCCTCCCGCAGAAAGCGCGCCGTGCCCCGATCAGGCGACGCCTGTGCCGCGCACACCACCACCAGCGTCTTGGGGCGCAATTGGGCCAGCCGGGCATGCACCTGCGCCTGCTCTGCCATGCTGCCGGCAATGCGCGCCACGAACGCAGCCCCATCGGCCAAGGTGTGCGGTGGCCACGGGACGCTCGCCGGCAATTCAAAGCCGACCACGGCGCTGGCGCTGCCAAATGTGCCGCTGTGATGCCAAGGCACGTGCGGCGCCATGCCATCGGACGCCTCCGCGTCTGTCACTTGCGCGGGTTCAAGTGCCCTGAGGCGTGCCAGCAGTTGTTGGTAATACGGGTCGGCGACGGGCAGGGCCATGCGCCGCACCGCCCGCCGGACCACCCACCAGCACCACAGCGCACACAGAGCGCGTGGCAGCAAGCCATACAGCGCCACACAGGAGAGCAACCACCAGGCCGCTTCCCTGGCAGGCCAGGCCCCTGCCGTCTGGGCACTGTCTGCCAAAGTGGGAATGGGAACGCCCAGCCAGGCGGGCAGCGCGCCGGTGACACGCGCAAACGCGGCAAACCAGTCTGGGCCGAGGATGGTGGTCTCCCAGGTCAGCTGGAACTCGCGAAAGGCAAAAGCGAACAGCAGCCCGCCGAGCAGGAAAACAAAACCCAGCGTCCAGATGCCGTGGCTCACCAGGCCAAAGGCCCAAGGCGCAAGCCGCTCGCGCGCCAGGAGGCGCAAGCCGGCGCGCATCAGCGGCGCAGCCCGCGGCCCGCGCCAGAACGGCAGGCGCAGCGCAACGGAGGCCAGCAGACGGCCCAGCGAGAGCGAAAAACCTGCCGAATGGCTGCCCGACCGCGCCAGCATCACCGAACCCAACCAAAAGAGCAGCGTCACAATGTGCAGGCCCAGCGCCGACACCAGGGCGCTCGCTGCGTTGATGCTTCGGCCATCGGTGAGCACGGCAAACAGCAAGCCGTTGGCGACCGCCAGCACAGCCCCCGCGGCGAGCACCAGCAGCAGCCACCCGGCTTCACGCCAACGCGCCAATTGCGCCAGCAGCCCCAAGCGATCGCCCAGCAGCCAGGCGCGCTCACCCAGTTGCTCGTTCGGGGCAGCATGGCTGCGCTGCGCACGCAGCAGCACCTGCGAGTCGTCCAAGGGGCCTTCCTGCTCGATCAGCTGCACGGCTTCGGCGACCCAGGCGGTGGAAAAGGGGGAGCGCATCGCGGGGTTCATACCGGCACTGGCCTGTTGAATGCGTCAAAAGCTGCGCAATTCGAATGCTGTCGCGCCGTCGTCTGACAGACGCACTGCAGCGAAAGATCTTTAATCATGCCCAAGCCAAGCATCTCGTCACCAAACCCTGTTCCCGGAGCCCCGCCATGAAACGCCCCTGCCCACCCAGCACCGCCCCCAAGCGCTCGCTCGTGGCGTTCGCCGTGACGGTCGCCTTGGCCTTTGTCGCATCCCTGACGCAATTGTTGCCAGACATTACGGCGCAATCGGCCGATGCCTTGTCCGGCATGCCGGATGCGTTGGAACTGGTCATGCGGGACGCCGGCATCAAGTAAACCGCGCCAGCGGCCGGTTACTCAACACCTGCCCCCTCGCCCGCAATGGCTGCGCGGCGGCGCAACCGGGCAGCCTCGTCTTGCTGGCCCGCACGCTCGGCAAGTGCGATCTGAACCCCCAGCCATGCCAACAAGGGCCGGCGCCAGCCTTGGTGCGAGGCGGTATCCACCGCCAGTTGCACCACTTGGGGCGAAGCATCGCCTCGTACGAAGGCCGCTCCCGCCGCCACCAGCCGCGCCAGCGGGTCCTTCTGCGCCGCCAGGGCGGCCGCGACCTGCGGGCCCGCCCCTGAGGCCGCCGCGCGCTGCGCTTCGGGCAGCAGCGCAATATCTGCCGGGCTTGCGTTCCCCGTCAGGTAGCGTGCATAGGCTTGCTCTTGGGGCGTCGCGTCTGCAGCCAGCAGATCAAACGCTGCGCACGGCCCTCTTTCCAGACTGGCGACCTGCGCCGCGCAGCGCAGCAACTCCAGGCGTGCCAACCGGGCCACATCGCCGGTGCGCGAGACTTCGCTGCGTGCACGCGCAAACTCGGCGCGCTCCACTCGCTGATTACCCTCGAAGTAAGCTTGCACTGCGCGCTCGGCCGCGCCGTGGGCGTTGAGCTGCCAATCTGGCACAGGGGGTTTGGAGCTGCAGGCCGACAGCAACAGCAAAAAACCAGCGGCGGCGTAACGCATGGCAAGCGTTGGAAACGAATCAGGCTTCATGGCAACGCAATCTCTTTTTCACGCGCAAACGGCCAACGCCGGTTGATGTCGTTCACCAGGCTGTCCACTTTGCGCAGGCTGGCCTCCACATTGGCACGCAAGGCACCGAGGTCGTCCGTGCCCTCGCGCACGTTGGCGCCCACGGCCTGCGCCTCGACCAGCACCGCATCGACCTTGGTCAGGCTGGTGCGTGCGTCGGCGAGGAGCTTGCGCAGCTCGACCACGGTGGCGCGTGCCTCTGGCATGACGCCCTCTTTGCCGAACACCTGCTCGTCGGCGCGTGCCGCCATGGCGTCTATGCGGGCCAACAAGGCGTTGGTACGGTCCAGTGTCTGAACGATCTTCTTGGCATCGGTTTCACCGCCCATCAGCACGCCGAGCGCGCCACCCGGGCCTTGTAGCCGCTCAGTCAAGGTGCGCACATTGCCCAGGCTGGCGCCCAGTGCCGAATCGGCGCTGGTCATCGCGGTAAGGTTGTTCAGCAGCTCGCGCGCAGACGACATCAATTGCGGAATCTCCGCCGTTGCATCGCCGCGCAGCACCGGGCGCTCGGCGCCATCCTTGAGCGGCGGGTCGTCCATGATGCCGGTGTAGGCCCGGATGGCGGTACCGCCGACAATGCCACGCACGAGGGTGAAAACGCTCGACTCGCGCAGCCAGTGGGCATCCTTCTCGGGCACGTCGATCAGAATGCGGGCGTTGCCGTCGTCGGCCAGCTCAATGCGGCGCACGCGGCCAATGGGAAAACCAGCGAAGGTCATGTCCATGCCCACCACGACACCTTCAGAGTCGTCGGCCTTGAGCACCAGGCGCTGCGTCGGCTCGAAAGCCCCGCGCGCGTACAGCAGGTACACGCCAGAACCCACTACCAGCAACAGCGTGAAGATCAACAAGGCAAAGGCTTTGAGGCGCAGGTGCGCCACCGGGCGAATCAACTCCTCCTGGAGCAACTGAGGGTCGGCTGTTGGGGGGGTGGGCTCAGGTGTCATGGCCATGCAGGATTCAATAGTAGTTGCCGACCAGCGATACCAGCTCGATGAGCAGCAGCACGGCAAACATGCGCGCCAGGCCTCCAAGCTCGGAGCGGCGTTCGCTGGCGCTGAGGTCGTACATGCCAGCGGTCATGGGGATTACGGCGATCGCCAGGCTGAAAAATACCGTTTTGAGACTGAACACCAGCGTCACTTCAGGCGAAAACACGTGGCCGAACATGCGCGTGAAGCTCTCGACACCCGCGGTGTTCACACCAAACACACTCAAATACGCCATGACAAGCGCTACCACGCAGGAGAGTGCCGCCAGCGTCACGCTGGCAAAGGCGGCTGCGACCACGCGTGGCAGCAGTTCCATGCGCATGGGGTCGGCTCCCGCGCGTTCGAGCGCCACCAGGCGGCCGCTGCGGCGCATGTCCGCCAGTTGCGTGCCGCTCGGGATAGCGCAACGCATGGCCACGAACATGGCGGCAGTGAGGGGGATGAGTTCAAGCACCAGCACACGGATGACCATCTCCAGCGCGTAGCGCGAGAGCCCGTAGCTGAGCGCGGTCACCACCACGATGCGGGTGATGACAAGGCTCAGCAATGCCGCCAGCACCGTGAAACCGATGAGGATGGGCGTCGTCTCGACATAGATCCGCCGCGCCAGCAACTGCCGGCTCAGCCGCCCATAGCTCGACGGCGAGACCAC
>JAUCDU010000201.1:0-5443 GCA_034674825.1 Giesbergeria sp. | reverse complement strand
CTGGGGATAGATGCGGTGCAGGTGCTGCCCTTTTCCACCGGCGTCATCATGGAGCCGCTGCCGGTCGAGCGGATTGAGGCCGGCCTGCCGAGCGCCCTCGCCAACGCCGCTGCCGACCAATGGGGCGCAGCGGCGCAGGCCATCATGACGACCGACACGATCCCCAAGGCCTTCAGCAGCGAAGTGCAGATTGGCGGCGCCAGGGTGTGCATCACCGGGATCTCCAAGGGCGCGGGCATGATCCGCCCCAACATGGCGACCAGGCTGGGTTTTTTGGCCACCGATGCCTGCGTGGCGCCGGCATTGCTGCCGCAATTGGTGCGCCAGCTGGCCGAGCAGTCGTTCAACCGCATCACCATCGACGGCGACACGTCGACCAACGACTCGTTCACGCTGATGGCCACGCAGCGCGCAGGCAACGCTGAGATCACCTCCTTGGAGAGCCCCGAGGGCCAGGCCCTGGCCGCTGCGCTGGGCGATGTGGCGCGGCTGCTGGCGCAAGCCATCGTGCGCGACGGCGAGGGCGCGACCAAGTTCATCACCGTGCGCGTGGAAGGCGGCGCCAGCGGCGAGGAATGCCGCCAGGTGGCCTACGCTATCGCGCAGTCGCCGCTGGTAAAGACGGCATTTTTCGCCAGCGACCCGAACCTGGGCCGCATCCTGGCGGCCGTGGGTTACGCCGGCATTGAAGACCTGGACCAGACTCTCATCGACTTGTATCTGGACGACGTGCTGGTCGCGCAACGCGGCGGGCGCAATCCCGAATACCGCGAGCAGGACGGCCAGCGCGTCATGCAGCAGGCCGAGATCACCGTGCGCGTCGTGCTGGGGCGAGGGCAAGCTCAAGACCAGGTCTGGACCTGTGACCTGAGCCACGACTACGTCAGCATCAACGCCGATTATCGCTCTTGATTTAATAGCTGCTCGCGCTTATTGGATAAGCGCTAGAGGCCAAAATGACCATAAATTTTGACCGTTTGATCGCGCGCGCCGAGCAACTCATGGCACGCATTGAATTGGCGCTGCCGCAGCCGCTCGCTGCGCCCGACTGGTCCGAGGCCAGTGCCTGGCGCTACCGCAAGCGCGCCAGCGGCCATGGGCGGCTCGAACCCGTGCGCCACGTGGCTGCCGTGCAGCTTGCAGACCTTAAAGAAATCGATGGCCAGAAAGAGAAGATCCGGCGCAACACCGAGCAGTTCGTGCAGGGCCTGCCCGCGAACAACGTGCTGCTCACCGGCGCGCGCGGTACCGGCAAGAGCTCGCTCATCAAAGCCTGCCTGAACGCCTATGCACCCCAAGGTTTGCGGCTGATTGAAGTGGACAAAGCCGATCTGACCGATCTGCCCGACATTGTCGAAGTGGTGGCCGACCGCCCCGAGAAGTTCGTGGTGTTCTGCGACGACCTGAGTTTTGAGGAAGGTGAGCCGGGTTACAAGGCGCTCAAATCCATTCTTGACGGCTCCGTGGCTGCGGCCACGCCCAATGTACTGATCTACGCCACCAGCAACCGCCGCCACCTGCTGCCCGAGTACATGCGCGAGAACCTCACCTACACACACACCGACGACGGTGAGGTGCACCCGGGCGAGGGCGTGGAAGAAAAGATTTCGCTCTCCGAGCGCTTTGGCCTATGGGTGAGCTTTTACCCGTTCAGCCAGGACGAATATCTGGCAATAGCCGCGCAGTGGCTGGCCTCGTTCGGCGTATCGGCAACCGCTATTGAAGTGGCGCGGGCGGAGGCGCTCGTTTGGGCGCTGGAGCGTGGCTCGCGCAGCGGCCGTGTGGCCTATCAATTTGCACGGGACTATGCAGGAAAGCGAGATGCAACCCCCTGAGTCGCCTGCGACTCGTCCGCACACCGAGGTCGCAGTGGGCATCCTCATTCGTGAGGACGGTGCGCTGCTGCTCACCAGCCGGCCCGCTGGAAAGGTGTACGCCGGCTATTGGGAGTTCCCCGGCGGAAAGCTGGAAGCCGGCGAGAGCGTGGAGCAGGCGCTGCGGCGCGAATTGCAGGAAGAAATCGGCGTCACCATTGGCCCGGCTGAAGTCTGGAAAGTGACCGAGCACGACTACCCGCATGCCCTGGTGCGCCTCCATTGGTGCCGGGTGACACGGTGGAGCGGCGCATTCGAAATGCGCGAGGCCCAGCAGATGTGCTGGCAGCACTGGCCGGTGACTGTGCGGCCGGTGTTGCCGGGTGCCTTGCCGGTGCTGCAGTGGCTGGCGCAGGAGCGCGGCCTCGATTTCAATCCCGAGATACTACAAAAACAATAGCTACTCACGCTTATTTTATAAGCGTTAAAGCACTATTCTATTCGTTTTTTGTGCGCGGATCGCCATACGGCGCATCGTCGGGAGGTGCTTCGGTGGGCATGCGAAACTCCTCGCTCGCCCAGGCGCCCAGATCGTGCTGCTTGCAGCGTTCGCAGCAAAACGGCCGCCAGGGGTTGGCGCTGCTGTAGAGGCTGGGGCCACCGCAGGCCGGGCAAACCACCTGGCGAGGCTTGGCAATGGGGTGGTGTGCCATACGCGTCCGGGTTCAAGCGCAGAGCGTCAGCTCGAAGCTCACGTCCTGGGTGCAGGCGCTGGTGTGCTCGCCTGGCTGCTGGTGCACCAAGCGCACCGAAACCATCAGGCGATTGCCGCTGATCTCGGGAACCAACTCCAGAGTTGGATCAATGCGCAGGCGCAACAACTGGAACGTGCGCCCTTGCGGCAAGGTTTGCTGTAGCTGGCCGCGCTCCGCCACCACTTTTTGCGGCACGCCGGCATCGCGCAGCAGTTTCAGCAACAAAAATACGGATTCCGCCAGCGGCGCCAGCGTCGAGGCCCAGTCACCGAGAGACTGCTGGCGCTCTGCGGGTGGACGGTGCTGCCAGGCTGCATAGGCCGGCAGATCAAAACCACAGGTACCGCCTGGAATCCCCACCCGGCTGCGGATGGCCATCAGCCACTCATTTTCTGTCAACGCTTGCCCGGCCTTGCCCGACTGTGCGTTCACAGCCGCAAAGCAGCCATCGAGCTGGCGCACGATGCTGTCGAGCGCATCCAGCGAGATGGAAGGGTTGCCTCGGTAGCCGTCGAGCAGGTGCTTTTGTTTCTCGAGGTCTTTCATGACGTCAGACTTCAAGTCCGCCCGGGCGGCCACGTCCATCACTTCGAAGATCGTGGTGAGCGCAAAGTGGTGGTCCAGCGGGTGGTCGCGTGACACCAGCAAGCCCAAGCGGCGAAAAAGATGCTCCAGCCGCAAGTAGGTGCGGATGCGCTCGTTAAAGGGGTATTCGTACAGGATCACGCGGCCGGTTTTCTTAGAGGGCGTTGGAGGAAGAACGCATCTGGAATCATAGCCCGAACCCTTGCGCAAGCGTGCGGACTTCGTCTGCAAGCGCTGACAGGGAAATGCCGTCATTGAACAGCACGGCGTCGGCAACGGAGCGCCGCTGGATGCGACTGGCCTGCGCGTCCAGGATGCTTTGCACCTGAGCGCGCGGCAGGTTGCTGCGCTGCATCACACGCGCAATCTGCGTTTCAGAGCGGCAGTCCACGACCAGCACCGCGTCCAGCGCTGGGCCCCAGCGCCCGGATTCAACCAACAAGGGAATATCCAGCACGACCATTGGCGCTCCGGCGCTGCATGCAGCGTCGGAGCGTTCCGCAATGTTTCGCAGAACTATGGGGTGCACGATGGCTTCCAGGCGCGCTCGCGCAGACGGGTCGGCAAATACCAGGCTGCGCATGCGAGCGCGGTCCATTGCTCCTTCAGCGTCCAGGCTATCGGGGCCGAACGCCCGCACAACAGCGGGAATGGCCTCACCGCCAGCGGCAGTGCTTGCCCGCGCAAGGGCGTCAGCGTCAAGGACTACGGCACCGGCGCCGGCCAGCAACGCTCCAACCGTGCTTTTGCCGCTGCCAATGCCTCCCGTCAGACCTATGCGCGGCGCAGATGCCTGGCGCGTGCTCACGGACTCAAAGTACCCAATACCGCGCGCTGCACCGCATCGGGGCCCAGGACCAAGGCGGCGAGTCCTGCGCCGACGAGGAACGGCCCGAAGGGCACATAACCGCCTGCACGCAACCTGCTGGCAAATTTCATGGCGATCCCCACGCAGGCACCCACCACCGAGGCCATCAAAATGAGAGGAACCAGCGCTGGCCAGCCAAACCACGCGCCCAAAGCAGCAAAGAGTTTGAAGTCGCCATAGCCCATGCCATCCTTGCCCGTGGCAAGCTTGAAACCCCAATAAACCAGCCACAGCGACAGATAACCGCCTGCGGCGCCGAGCACTGCTTGGGCAAGTGGCACCTCGATCCACCCCGCTGCGGAGGCAAGCAGGCCCGCCCACAACAGCGGCAAGGTCAGGTTGTCGGGCAGCAGCGTGGTATCCCAATCGATAAAGGCCATAGCGACCAGCATCGAGCAGAAGAACGCCCACGACAGGCCGGTTGCGCCGATGCCAAAGCGCTGTGCACAATAGAAAAACAGTCCGCCGACCAGAAGCTCGACAAGTGGGTAGCGCGCGCTGATTGCCGTGCCGCATGCGGAACATTTCCCGCGCAGGGCCAAGTAGCTAAGGATCGGAATATTCTCAAACCAGCGCAATTGATGCCCGCATGCCTGGCAGCGTGAGCGCGGCACCATCAGGTTGAAAGCTTCGGGCTCGGGTGTGCCGAGCACCGCCTGCTCCGAGCTTGCGCTCGTCGCATATTCAGCCACTTCCCGCTCCCACTGGAGTTCCAGCATGCGCGGCAAGCGGTAGATCACCACATTCAAAAAGCTGCCAATGAGCAAGCCGAGGACGGCAGCAAGACCACCGTCCAACCAGACCTCAGCGGACATTAAACGACCTGACCCAATTTGAAGATCGGCAGGTACATGGAAACCACGATGCCGCCAATCAGGGTGCCGAGAAACACGATGATGATGGGCTCCATCAGGCTGGAGAGCCCTGCCACCATCTCGTCGACTTCCGCTTCGTAGAAATCGGCAGCCTTGCCCAGCATGTGGTCAATAGAGCCAGATTCTTCTCCGATGGCGCACATCTGAATCACCATCGAGGGGAACACATTGGCATTCTGCATGGCCGCCGTAAGACTCGTGCCGGTGGACACTTCTTGCTGAATCTTGTCGGTGGCGATTGCGTACACCGCATTGCCAGAGGCGCCGCCGACAGAATCCAGCGCTTCCACAAGGGGAACACCCGCAGCAAACATGGTCGACAGCGTGCGCGTCCAGCGCGCGACGGCGGACTTGTCAATCAAAGCGCCGAAAATTGGCACTTTCAACAGTGCGCGGTCCATAAAAATTTGCATTTTTTCGCTTCGGCGCCAGGCTTGCATGAAAAAGTAAAAACCGCCACCGATCACGCCGAATATCAGCCACCACCATTTCACAAACACTTCACTGATTGCCATAACAAACAGTGTGGGCGCCGGTAAATCTGCT
>JAUCDU010000200.1:0-5478 GCA_034674825.1 Giesbergeria sp. | reverse complement strand
GCTCGCCGCCCATGATGCCCAGCAGCATCAGCAGGCTCTGGAACACGTTGAACAAGTCCAGGTACAGCGCCAGGGTGGCGCTGATGTAGTTGGTTTCGCCGCCGTCGAGAATGCGCTTCAAGTCGTACAGCATGAAGGCGCTGAATACGCCGATGGCGGCCACTGAAATCGCCATCATGCCGGCGGTGGAGCCGATGAACACGTTGATGATGGCGCCCACGACAATCACCATGGCGCCGACGAAGAGCCACTTGCCCATGCCCGAGAGGTCGCGCTTGATCACCGTGGCCAGGCTGGCCATGACGAAGAACACCCCTGCCGTGCCGGCAAACGCCGTCATGATCAGCTCGCTGCCGTTCGAGAAGCCCAGCACCATGCCAATCAGGCGCGAGAGCATCAGGCCCATGAAGAACGTGAAGCCGAGCAGCACCGGAATACCAGCTGCGGAATGCTTGGTCTTTTCAATCGCGTACATGAAGCCAAAGGCGCCGCCCAGGAACACGATCAGCCCGATGCCGCCGGTCAGCGACTGCGTGATGCCCGTGGCCACGCCTAACCAAGCGCCCAGCACGGTGGGCAGCAAGCTCAGGGCCAGCAGCCAGTAAGTGTTGCGCAGCACCTTGTGGCGCTGTTCTTGCGATACGCCGTAGCCGCCCGCAGAGGAGGGGAAGGGGGTAACCCGTTCGTTCATTGCTGTTTCTCCAGAGTGGCCCGCGTGGCGCGGGTGAATGGAATTCTAGTTGGTGGTACCAAGCACCATTGCAAGACAAGGGCTTTAATTCGGCTGAAACAGCTTGCAATAGCTCTGTTTTAGTCATGATTCATTCGACCGGCACTTGGTTCCCTGGTCGGGCAGGGCGCGCTATGCTGAAACAGTATGGCCGATCTTTCTCTGGCCTTTGACTCCAAGGAACGCAGCATGAAAACTACCACCGAACTCGAACTCGCCGACGCGCGCACGATGGCGGCCGCCGCAGAAGCCGAAGCCGTCGCCAACGGCTGGGCCGTCACGATAGCCATTGTGGACGCCGGTGGCCATTTGCTCTGGCTGCAACGCATGGACGGCGCAGCGCCGCTGTCGGCGCACATCGCACCGGGCAAGGCGCGCACGGCGGCCCTGGGGCGGCGCGACAGCAAGGCCTACGAGGACATGGTCAATGGTGGCCGCATGTCTTTTCTCAGCGCCCCGGGTGCCGAGGCCTTGCTCGAAGGCGGCGTGCCGATCATGCAGGCCGGCCACTGCCTGGGCGCTGTGGGTGTGAGCGGCGTCAAGTCCAATGAAGACGTGCAGATTGCCCGTGCGGGCATCGCAGCGCTGAGTTGAAGGCCGGCCGCCGCAGCGCGCGGTGCAGCGGCGGCAAACAGTGGGAAAAAAAGCCTGGCTACAAGGAAACGCCCGTTGGCTGGCAAAAAACGACAGGTGCCCCATGGCACCGGAGTCGCCCCACGATGAAACTATTTGGTCAGGATGAGCTTGCCCTGACGTGTGGTCTGCAACTGGTAGCAAGACCCGTTGTGCGTGATGTGCACACGCTTGCTGCCCTGAAGCAGTTCGGCGCTCTGCCAGGTGAAGCAGGGTTGCTCTGTATTGCTGCAAACAGGCGACTGGAGCGGCATGCCTTCCTGCTGCTGGCCAACGCCTGCGTCTGCGTCCTGTGGTTCGGTGGAAAAATCTTGCGGTGCTGGCATTTGTTAATGATAGTGATTCGCATTTATAGCGTCAACCACTTTGCATGATTTTTTTGTTTCTGATGACCGCTGCGCGACGTTGTCATCGCGCCATAGTCGCTTTCTACGGCTTGGGCTCGGTGACAAAACCAATCTTGTGCACCCCTGCGCGCTGCGCGGCGGCGAGCGCCTGGGCCACGCGCTCGTAGCGCACGTTCTTGTCGCCGCTCACATGCAGATCTGGCTGCGGTGTCTGTGTGGATGCAACCTGCAGACGTGCCTCCAGCGCTTCGTCGCTGATGGGCGCGCCGTCCAGCGCATAACTGCCATCGGCCTGAACCGACAGCCGCAGGGTTTCGGGCTTGAGTTGCTCGGGCTGCACGCTCGCTTGCGGCAAGTTGACGCTGACCGAATGTTGCATCACGGGCACCGTGATGATGAAGATGATGAGCAGCACCAACATGACGTCCACCAGAGGCGTCATGTTGATTTCGTTCATCACGTCGTCGGTGTTGTCCTGGGTGCCAAAGGCCATGCTCAGGCTCCCTTCTTCAGCGGCAGAACCTTGCCGCCGTCCCCATTGGAAATCCGCGCACCGGTGACAAAGTAGGCATGCAGGTCGTGGGCGAAGCTGTTCATGCGCACCAGGATGAACTTGTTGCCGCGCACCAGCGCGTTGTAGCCCAGCACCGCCGGAATGGCCACCACCAGGCCGAGCGCCGTCATGATCAAGGCTTCACCCACCGGCCCAGCGACCTTGTCGATGGTCGACTGGCCCGAGGTGCCAATGGCAATCAGTGCGTGGTAGATGCCCCAGACGGTGCCAAACAGCCCGAGAAATGGCGCCGTGGAGCCCACCGAGGCGAGGATTGCCAGCCCGGATTGCAACCGCGCGGTGAACTCGTCGATGTTGTTGCGCAGGCTGCCGGTCACCCAGTCGCTGATGTCCAGGCTGTCGTGCAACTGGCCCTTGGTGTTGCGGTGGTGCGCGGTGGCCTCACGCCCCTCGATCGCGAGGGCCCGAAATGGGTTGGCAGGGTCGCTTCCCAAGGTCGTGAGCGCTGCAGCGAAGTCGTCGCTGTGCCAGAACAGCAGCACCGTGCGGGCATAGCGCTTGAAGCGCACGATGTCGAGTGCCTTGATGACGATCACGGCCCAGCTGGCCAGCGACATCAGCAGCAGCAGCACGGCGACGCTCCGGATGACGATGTCGCCCTGAAGCCAGACGTTGGCAAGGCCGAATTGCGATTCCATGAAAACTCCTGAAGAACGTTGATTATTCGAGAACAAAGTTGATCGGCACCAGGTACCACATGCTTTCCGCGACGCCGTTGCGCTTGCCCGGCACAAACCGCCAGCGCATGACGGTCTCGCGCGCCTGACGGTCGAGTCGGTCGAAGCCACTGGACTGCCTGATTTCCACTTGCTCGGGCCGACCGTCGGCACTGATCAGCACCCGCAGCAGCACCTTGCCTTGCTCGCCCATGCGTTTGCTGATGGAGGGGTAAGCGGGCGCCGGGTTGTTCAGATAGGCCGCGTTGCTCGAAGGCAGCTCTATGCGCGGTGGTGCGGGCGGCGCTGGCGGCGCGGAGGGAGCAGCGGGCGCTGCTGGCGCACTGGTCGGCGCTGGTGCCGATACGGGCGCAGCAACTGTCGGCGCTTCGGGCGCTGCGTCGGCAACGGGGGCGGGCGTTGGCGTTGGCACACGCACCGGAACCGGTTTCGGCCGAGGCGCGGGCTTGGGTGGCCGCGGCGTCGGTACGGGCGGGGGCGTGGGCGCTGGGGGCACGGGCGCCGGTGGTGGCGGCGCGGGCGGTGCAGGGGGTGCGGGTGGCGCCACGAATTCGCTCAGCAGCACCGCCGGCACGACGACTTCCGTGGGGCGCGGATGGCTCAATGCGCTCTGCAGTGCCCACAGTGCCGCGCCGTGCGCCAGCGCGATGCCAGCCACGACGGCGGTGTTGCGCTTGCGCTGCGGGAAAGGGGGGAAACGATCGAAAGACATCAAAAAAAATAGCTGCCAACGCAAGCGGGACCTGCGCCAGCAGCCAATTTGGCCAAGAATTTAGCGCCGAAATATCCAGGGAAGCGTCAGGCCGACGGCGACCAGTGACAGACAAAACGCCAAGGCAAGCATAGGGTGCACCTCAGGCCGCGCAGGCGCAACTGCCGCCACCTGCACAAGCACAGGCCAGTCGAGACTCGTTGCGCACGGCCGCCACCGGGCTGCCTGCGCTGCATTGTGCAACCACCGCGCGAGCGCTGTCTTCGCAACAGCCGCATTGTGTGGCCACCCCAAGTTCCCACTGAATTTCGTCAAAACCCAACCCGGCCCGGGCGTGGCGGGCAATCTCGCGGTCGGAAATTCGGCGGCAGACGCAGACGATCATGGTGGTGGGGCGCACTGGGCGAAGAGGAGTTTAGGTGTGTGGATTATAAATGCGAATCGGTCGCATTAGCAATTATTTTCTTGTGCATGGCGCTGGAGTACGGTGCAAGTGCCGCCCGGCTGATGTCCGCCAGCGTCGCGCAGCCGGTGAGGGCCATCGCCACTTCCAGTTCGTCCCGCAGCACGCGCAGCACATGGGCCACGCCGGCTGCGCCGGCATGCGCCAGGCCCCAGATAGCCGGCCGTCCGATCAGCACCGCCGTGGCGCCCAGCGCCAGGGCCTTGAAGACGTCCGTGCCGCGCCGCAGTCCGCCATCCACCAGCAGCGGCAATGCGCCGCCAACGGCATCCGCGATTGCGGGCAGGGCGCGGGCGGTGCTAATCGCCGTGTCCAGCGTGCGACCGCCGTGGTTCGAGACGATGAGCCCGGCGATTGCCTGCGCTGCGGCAAGCCGCGCATCTTCGGGGTGCAGCACGCCCTTGAGCAGCACTGGCAAACGGGTCTGGGATTGCAGCCAGGCAAGGTCGTCCCAGGTAGGGGCGTGCTGCAGCAAGCCGTCAAAGAGGGCACTCTGGCCCGCAGCCAGGTGCGCCGGCGGCAGCGCGGCCATGTGGGTCAGGTTGGCGGCGTGGATGCCCGGCGGCAGCGCAAAGCCTGCGCGGCGCTCGCGGTCGCGCACACCGCTGGTGGGGGCGTCCACGGTCAGCACCAGGGCTTCGCAGCCCACAGCTTCGGCGCGGGAAATGAGCTCGCGCACCAGCCCGCGGTCGTGCTGCAGGTACAGCTGCAGCCAGAGCGGGCCGGCAGACGGCTCGGCCACCATGGCGGCGGCCACGGCTTCCAGCGTGGTGCTCGATTGCATGCTCAGCACCATGCCGGCGCCGAGCGCCGCCGCCGCCCAGGCGGTCGCCATTTCGCCGTCCGGGTGGGCCAGGCACTGGTAGGCGACGGGCGCCAGCAGGATGGGGTGCGCCAGCTCGCGCCCCAGCAGCCTGCAGCGGGTGTGGCCGCCCGCCAGGGCGCGCAGCACGCGCGGCAGCAACTCGATGTCTTGCCAGTCGCGCTGGTTGGCGCGCAGGCTGGATTCGTCGCCCGCGCCGCCGCTGAAGTACGCCCAGGCGTTGGCGCTCATCCGTACCTGCGCCTGGCGCTCGTGGTCGGCCAAGGTCAGGGTGCCGGGGGCGAGCGGCTCCCGCCTGGGCGTGGGCGATGGATTATTAGTCAAAATGGCCTCTAGCGCTTATCTGTATTGCGCAAGCAGCTATGAATTATGAAGTGAAATTTCTGTCAATACCTAGGCGTCGGCCCACATCCGCAGCAGGTTGTGGTAGCTGCCGGTGAGGCCCACCACGGCTGCGTCGCCTTCGCCCACGCGCTGGCGCAGGCGCAGCAGGTCCATGTCCATGGCAAACAGCAGTTC